>JBPCSC010000555.1:0-24431 GCA_051007495.1 Methylococcaceae bacterium
CCACTCGGGTAAGCCCACCCGTAGTGGCATACAAATGACTGGATTGCAGAATAAAAGGGCGCAAATCAAGATGCCTTGGAACCAGTGAATCACCGTCCAGGGTAGGCGCGGTAGAGATATTCAGCGTGGGTTGCGCCATGTAATTGCGCGGATTAGCCCGTATCAATTCAGCGAATTTAAGGCGTTCTTCTTGAGTGGCCCTGGGGCCTATGATCATGCCGTAACCCCCTGATTCATTAGCCGGTTTGACGACTAATTCATGCAGATGAGACAAAACATAATCCCGGTCGGCTTCATACATGCAGAGATAACTGGGGACATTCTTAAGTATGGGTTCTTGGTCGAGATAATAGCGGATGATTTTTGGCACATAGGTATAAACCACTTTGTCATCGGCAACCCCCGCTCCTGGGGCATTGGCAATACCGACTTTGCCGGCCCTCCAGGCACGCATCAGGCCGGGAACGCCCAGGTTGGAATCCGGGCGAAATACTTCCGGGTCAAGGAAGTCATCGTCAATGCGCCGGTATATCACATCAACCCGGCGCGGCCCGGAAATGGTTTTCATATAAACCTGATCGTCAGAGTCCACCATCAGATCAGAACCCTCCACCAATACTGCTCCCATTTGTTGCGCCAGATAGCTGTGTTCGAAATAGGCTGAATTGTAGATACCCGGAGTCAGCACCGCGACTACCGGGCGTTCTTCATCTCGGGGTGATAAAGCCGCCAGGGCATCGTACAGTTGAGTGGGGTAGTCATCCACCGGCAGAATGGAGCAGGTCTGAAAAATTTCCGGAAAAATGCGTTTCATGATCTGGCGGTTTTCCAGCATGTAAGAAACGCCTGAGGGCACTCGGAGGTTGTCTTCCAGCACATAAATCGTCCCGTCTTGGTCGCGCACCAGATCGGTGCCGCAGACGTGCGCCCAAACCCCGAATCTGGGCGTAATTCCCCGGCATTGCTCTCGAAAGTTGTGCGAACCTTCCAGGACCTCACGCGGAAAGATGCCATCTTTGATGATTTTTTGATCGTTGTAGAGATCGTCTATGAACAGGTTTAGGGCGACAAGCCTTTGTTTGAGCCCCTCTTCAATGCGATCCCATTCTTTTTTGGCCATGACTCTGGGAATGATGTCGAATGGCCAGGCGCGGTCGATATTGCCGGCCTCGCTGTACACAGTGAAGGTGATGCCCATGGCCATGATGGCGGCATCAACCGAGTGACGGCGGTTTTCCAGTTCACCGGGTTTGAGTGCGTTGAGGTATTCGAACAAAGCATGAGCGGCCATACGCGGGTGAGTTTGGCTGTCGAGCAGTTCGTCGTACGCTTGATTTTTCTGATATTCGACGTAGGAAATTTTCATGGGGATACATCATGGGTGGCCACATGCCGCAATGTGCCGGTTGGGTTTGGGGTTCAGCGGGTAGAGGTCAAGAGGTACGCTGATCGCGGAGCCAGATGTATGGGGTCATCTGCGTCTCGAAATTTAGAAAAGCATGAAATACGCCATCAGAACGGCGGGGGGGGTGGGCCTCGGTGCTGGGGTAGGCAGGTCAGCGTGACTCTGAGTCGGCGAAAGCTTTCGGGGTCGGTGGCATCCCGGTTAATCAGCAGGGTTTTGACAGCCTTATCAAAGCGTAAGTGTAAAATCACTAAAAGTGGCGTAGACAGGCTGTCGCCCAGAATGTGCCCACTGAGGCTGCGACCATTGGCCTCACGGAGCTTGACCCCACCTTCTGATTCCACCACTAGCGTGCAGGGCGCGAAGCGTTCAAGGATGTTGCGGTAATACACTCCGCTTGTAATCACAGCAAGCAGTATCGCGCTTTTGAGCCAGAGTGGGAGTACGACCATCAGTGCCGCCAGTATCGCCATGCCGTGAATTAGCCCTGTCCACACTCGCAGAGTGAGCGAGTGGTTAAGCGTCAGATGCAGAGGCGGCAAGGATTTGAGCGACAAGGGTTTGGTAGTCCTCGGGCGGGGTTGGAGCAGGAATAACGTATAAACACTGCCAAAGCAGGCTGTCCGGTTCAGCGAGAAAACGGCGGAATCGCTGTTGTTCGGCCGGTGTGCTCTGTGGGTAAATCGTATTCAAGTAGCGTAGGAGCGGGAGTTCCAGTTCCTTCATGCCACGGCGACAAAGCCACGTAATGGGTGGTTGTTCCCCCATCAGCTTAGCCGTTCGACCAACACGGCCTTGATTGCGCCTATGGCCTTGGCCGGATTCAAACGTTTGGGACAGACATCCACACAGTTCATGATGGTGTGGCAACGGTAGAGTTTAAAGGGATCTTCCAGGGCATCAAGACGTTCACCCGTATTTTCGTCGCGGCTGTCGACGATCCACCGATACGCTTGCAGCAGAGTGGCTGGCCCTAAGTAGCGTTCGCTGTTCCACCAGTAACTGGGGCAAGATGTTGCACAGCAGGCGCATAAAATACATTCGTACAATCCGTCAAGCCGGGCACGTTCTTGTTTGCTTTGACGACGTTCCCGATCTGGTGGGGTGGGGCTTTGGGTTTGTAGCCAAGGTTGAATTGAGGCGTATTGAGCAAAAAAGTGGGTTTGATCAGGCACCAAATCCTTAATAACAGATTGGTGAGGCAGGGGATAGATGCGGATGGTGTCCGCGTGACAGTCTTCGACCGCCTGAGTGCAGGCCAAGGTGTTGCGACCATCGATGTTCATGGCGCAAGAGCCGCAGACACCTTCACGGCACGAGCGGCGGAAAGTCAAGGTGCTGTCGATTTCGTTTTTGATCCGAATGAGCGCGTCTAAAACCATGGGGCCACCATTCTGGGCATCAAGCCAAAAAATATCCTGCCTGGGGCGGTCGGTGGAGTCGGGGTCGTAGCGATAAATCTCAAAACGACGGAATGGTCCCTCTCCAGGGGGCTTTGGGTGGACGATGCCGGGTTGAACTTTGGAGTGTGCGGGTAAGCTGAACAATCCCATGATGGAGACTCTATAAAAACGAACAGGGGTTAGAAACGGGGTGAGCGATTAATACACACGCGGTTGCGGCGGAATGACTTCGGCCTCATCAGTGAGTGTGTATAAATGCACCGGACGGTAGGCCGTGCGAAACCTGTTGTTTTCGTCCAGCCACAGCAATGAGTGTTTTAGCCAGCCGGTATCGTCGCGTAGCGGAAAATCTTCCCGGGCATGAGCCCCTCGGCTTTCTTCGCGCTGGAGTGCTGCCGCTAACGTGACGGTAGCCAGAGGCAGCAGGTTGGCCAGTTCCAGGGTTTCAAGCAGGTCGGTGTTCCAGCAGAGCGAACGATCGGCGATGGCGACATCATTAAATGAGGCCAGGGTGTTGAGCATCTGGCTGAGACCGGCTTCCAGCAGGGAGCCGGTGCGGAATACCCCGGCATGAGTTTGCATGATTTTCTGCATCTCAAGGCGGATGGCGGCGGTTTTGAGCGCACCCTTGGCATGACGCAGGCTGTCAAAGCGGGCCAGATGCGCATCACCGTTTAGCCCTGGGGCGGACTTATGAGGTTGTCCGGGTTTTAGCGTGGCAGCGGCACGGCGTGCGGCCGCTCTACCGAATACGATCAAATCCAGCAATGAATTGGACCCAAGCCGGTTGGCACCGTGTACCGATACGCAGGCCGCTTCACCTATGGCCATGAGTCCTGGGACTACGACATCCGTTTGCTGGTCATTCTGTGTGAGGGCTTCGCCGTGGAGTGTCGTGGGAATGCCACCCATGTTGTAGTGCACGGTGGGAATGACTGGAATAGGATCACGGGTGACATCAACCCCGGCAAAAATTTTTACTGTCTGGCTGATACCGGGTAAACGCTCTTCAATAAGGGCCGGATCCAGGTGTTCCAGGTGCAGATGCAGATGATCACGCTCAGGACCCACCCCTCGACCGGCGCGGATTTCCAAGGTCATGGCTCGGCTGACTACATCACGCGAAGCCAGATCCTTGGCCTTGGGTGCGTACGAGGGCATGAAGCGTTCGCCGAGTGAGTTGGTCAGGTAACCGCCTTCGCCACGCACTCCTTCGGTGACCAGGCAGCCAGAACCGTAAATGCCGGTGGGATGAATCTGGACGAATTCCATGTCTTGTAGCGGCAACCCGGCCCGGATGACCATGCCGCATCCATCTCCGGTGGATGTATGGGCCGCAGTACAGGAAAAGTAACAACGGCCATAGCCACCGGTGGCCAGCAGGGTGATGTGGGCATGAAACCAGTGGAGGGTTCCATCTTTAAGGTTCCAGGCCAGCACGCCTCGGCAGACGCCTTCGTCCATGATGAGATCGAGTGTGTAGTACTCAACGAAAAACTCCACCCGATTTTTAAGGGATTGCTGATACAGCGTGTGAAGTATGGCGTGCCCGGTAAGATCGGCGGCCGCACAAGTACGCTGTGCTGTGCCGGTACCGTAGTGGGTGGTCATGCCGCCAAAGGCGCGTTGATAAATGGTGCCCTCAGCGGTGCGCGAAAACGGCACTCCGTAGTGTTCCAGTTCCAGCACCGCCGAAATGCCTTCGCGGCACAAGTATTCGATCGCGTCCTGATCGCCCAGCCAGTCGGAACCCTTGACCGTGTCGTACATGTGCCATCGCCAGTCGTCTTCACCCATGTTGCCCAAAGCTGCACTGATGCCCCCTTGAGCGGATACGGTGTGACTGCGTGTGGGAAACACTTTGGAGATACAGGCCGTGCTAAGACCGCTTTCGGCCAAACCCAAAGCGGCGCGTAGCCCCGCCCCACCGGCCCCAACCACCAAGGTGTCGTAGTAATGATGAATGATTGTGTAGGCTTGGGTCATGTTAGCTGCCCATGCTGACAGGCCAGATGGCCATGATGGAACAAAGACCCAGCAGCACGAAACCTGAGCGAATCAGCAAGAGCAGGCTAAAGCGCAAACCTGTTGAGTGGACATAATCTTCCAGCACGGTGTGTAGCCCCATTTGAGCGTGAACGACAGTCAGCACGATGGTGATAGTCAAAAGCACCGCGTGAAACGGGTCGGCAATCCAGTAGCGCACGGTGTTTGTATCCATGCCCGGCCACTTGACCAGAACGAAACCCAACCACAAAACCAGAGGGATGAGCAGCAGCGCAGTCACGCGCTCCCACAACCAGGTGGCGGTTCCTTTGTGGGCCGCACCGTATCCCTTGGCTTTGGCCAGGGAGGAACGAAAATTCATAAGCATTCGCGTAGATTGAAAGCCATCATGTCAGCAAGGCCGATGCCATGCAGGTAAGGGTTAGGATCAGGGCTGCCAGTATTTCGACCACCGCCAAATGCTTGAGGTGATCGCGCTCTAATCCGTGGCCTGCGTCCCATAGCAAGTGGCGGACGCCGTGACTGAGATGGAAAAACAAGGCGAACAGAAATACCCCCGTGAAGAGTCGTCCGGGAATGGTGAGCAGCAGGTTTTGTAGCACCTCATAAGTGGCGGGGTTCCAGCGCAGTGTAATCAACAGAAACAACCAAACGCACACGCCTAAACTCAAAAACACGCCGGTCAGGCGGTGGGTGATTGAAAGCAGTGCGGTCAGTGGGAGGCGGTAGAGGCTAAGGTGTGGAGAAAGCGGCGGGGGGCGGAGCATGGTCGTGATTGCTGCGTTAAACGGATGGTCGCTGCTTATACCTTCGGAAGGGTTGGATAACAAGAGTAAAGCCCGATCATCCAGGTAATAGAGTGTCCAATAACAGTTTCGTGCCCACAATGCCGACCATCAACCCCAGGCCGCGTTTCAGAGTGGCCGTAGGCAAGCGATGGGCCAGCCATGCACCAATGGACGCCGTGGTGACGCTGGCCAGGGTAACGCCTAAAAACGCAGGCAGATGGATGTAGCCCAGGTTCCATTCGGGCAGATTGGGTTGATTCCAGCCGGTTACACCGTAGACCAGGGAACTGATGAGTGCTATGGGAAAGCCGCATACGCTGGATGTGGCGACGGCCTGGCGGGCGGTCAAGCCGCGATACAGCATGTAGGGGATGCTCAATGTGCCGCCGCCTATGCCTACCAGCGAGGAGAGTAATCCGGTGATCCAGCCGGCCAGGTGATTCCAGGCATCACCTGATGGTGGCGTTGACTGGCTTGTGTGGGTTTTGGATGCGAGCAGGGTGATGGCAACCGTTATCTGAAAACCCGCAACCAGCAACTTGAACAGGGCCACAGGCAGCACGTGCACCACGCTGGCACCGCACAGTGCGCCCAGCATGATGGCCGGAGCCAGTTGGCGAGCAAAAGACCAGCTTACATATCCGAGTCGGTGATGCGTGCGCCCCGAAGAAAGCGAAGTTGGGACGATGGTAGCCAGCGAAGTGGCCACAGCCATGATCATGAGCTGTTCCTTGGCAAATCCCTGTAGCCCAAAACCCCAGTACAGTAGGGGTACGAGGATGATACCCCCACCGATACCAAACAAACCGGACAAAAGGCCGGACATTGATCCCAGTAACCCGTACATAATGAAGAGCATCAACACGGAATGTCGTCCTGCTTGAGTACTTTTATTCTTGCACGTAAATAGACCAAGCCGTCAATAAGCCGTACAGGCTGAAACATAAAATCATGGCCGACAGGCTGATTCTGGTGTTCCATATTTTGGCCTCGTCCTTTTTGCCCAGCGACATCATGCGCTGGATGCTCATGTTGGAGAAAATCATCATGACGACAAAGAAATACGCCAGAAGAAAGTATTTGTCGGCCAACATGGAATATCCGACTTTGGGAAAGGCATTTTTCTGCGACATGTGATACAGCAGAATGCCGATAAGGGCGGACAGGGTGGCATTGATACGTGGAGCAAACTGATCAAGAGGAACCCAGAAAACCATCATCAGATTGATACCCAGTATGATCATCAAGGGCATGAAAAACGTGTATATGTACGGGTTTATGATGCGCTTCAGGTTAATATCAAGATTGATGCTTGAAAAGTATATCGGACTTTTATATCCCTTTTTTATGCGGTAATCAGGATTGCCGAATGTGGAATCAAAGCGATACAGATCCGAGTAGTATTCCCGTCCTTCATACAACCATTCCTGGGGTTTTATGTCGGTAATCGGTGAAGTCTCCATGTGGCGAGTGTCAGGTATCAGTAACAACTGTTTTGAATTCTTGTTGACATGGGCCAGAGACAGGTGCAACACCTGTGCATCGAACGGGAACAGTGACAAGTCATACGGAGTATTGAGCGTGATTCTTTTCTTGTATGAGCGGTACTTTATCTCATGCGTCATATTCTCCATGAACAGATCGCTGCGGTCGCTTTTGTCATTGACGGCATTGATGGGGATTATTCGTTCGATATCTTTCACTTCCAGATCAGATGACCATTTCAGCCACGAGAATAACTCTACCGTCCACGTCATATCCTTGATGTTGACATCGGTGATTCTGATGACATCCATCCCTATAAAAACGACGTCAATGACGTGGTAAGGCACATCATCAATTAAACGTACACTGCCCTGTTTTATCAATTCACCCAGATCCTGCAATACGTACTCTTCACGCGGTTGCACCAACTGGGTGGGCATCATTCTGAACAGGTCATTGACAATCTGGGCAACATACAGATCGCGGCGGATCGCCCGGTTGGAGTGGTTGCTTTGCGAGAAGGGGCGTACTGCAGGATTTACGTCTTTGGCCAAACCTGCGGAGGCCTTGCCTGATGCCGCCTGACTGGTTTTGTACCGGGTTACATGGTATGCCGTCATGGCATCATCCTGTTTGAAATACAATAAGCCTGATATCCCTTCCACTGCGTGTTGCAGGTCAATACCGCTTAGAAAGTCACGAATTCCTGCACGGGTAGGAGGACTGGACGCGTCTGGTTTTGTCAGGTTTTCCAGGCTCCTGGAAATCAGTAGCAGGGAATCCCAGGTCATGACGGAGACAAATGAAGGTTTTTTACCGTAACGATTTTTGTAGGTTCGAAAAAATCGGGTCGCACCCTGATTGGCTATTTCCCACATGAACGGAGAAACAACATGAACGTTCTCTGTGTATTGATCTTCCATGTCGATAAATTTATCGCTCATCCAGTTGAATACTGCCAAGACCGGTTGTTTCAAACCCTGTTGGCGCAGTTGTGGTAAAAAGACTGATCCTGTTTCGGAGTGGGTTAGGGCAATAATGGCACCGAATGTCGCATTTTCGGTGGGACTGGATAGATTCTTACTTACCCAGTCCGGATCGTTCAAATCAGTTTCGACTTCCAGTGTTTTGGCAACCGTCAATCCGATATGCTCAGCCTTTTCCATAAAGGCCGTTTTGAGTGCCTCTCCCATTTTTCCGCTGTTATGGATCAACAATACATGATCCTTTTTCATTATCTCCTTGATATAGGTTGCCATATACGCGCCCTGATCGGTTTCACTGACATTGATAGCAAAGGCTGACCTATTGATATCCAGCATTTCGTCACTGCTGACCCAAGGAGACAGGAACGGTACACCCGCTTCATTGAAGACCGATGCCGTGGCCAAAGCCGGGCTGGCATGATAATGCCCTATCGCGGCCATCAGCGCGGTATCCCTGACCATCTCGGTGGCTGCGGTTCGGGCGAGTTCCGCGTCATCGTGGTCGTCCCGGATCATCAATTCCAGGTGAATGTCCTTATCTGTATGGGTACGGTTATAGTCATCAACAAACAATTGGGCCGTATTACTGATGGACGTGCCTTTTTCGGCACTGGGGCCGGATAAGGGCACCAGAAGCCCAATTTTGTAGGTTGTGCCGAAGGCCGCACTGCAAAAAAAGGTGTGCAGCAGCAGTAGAAGCAAGGTTCGGTGAAAAAAATTCATGGCGGCGTTCTCGCTGGATGTGTGGAGGCATCCTCCCATCAAGGGAAGTCGGGGAGGGTAGATTTCGCTAAATCGGTTGGGCTGCTGACCCACTGCAGAGACCAACGTCAGGATGTCAAGTGTTCTGCGTATTTTCAGTGCGGGATTTCAGAGATAGGACTCGACTGTGGAGGGGGGGCTGGGATTTTGAAGGCTCAAGGATGATGCCGAAAGCCCTCTCATCAGGCAAGCGGATTACCCATCGATGCCAGATCAGATTTGTGACCCCGTCTCTTGACGCTAATCTTGCCGGTGTCTATCATGCGCGGCTTTCGGAATTTCCGGGTTGGAGCCACACATCAATGTACGCAGTAATACAAACAGGCGGCAAGCAATATAGAGTCAAGGAAGGGGATATCCTCAAGATTGAAACTTTGCCGGTTGAAGAAGGGCAGGAATTGGAATTTGACAAAGTGCTCATGGTTCAGAGCGACGATCAGATTATGGTCGGTCGTCCGTTCCTGGAAAGCGGCAAGGTAACTGCCGTGGTTAAGTCGCACGGTCGTCATCCCAAAATCAGAATCATCAAGTTCCGTAGGCGCAAACACTATATGCGCCGTACCGGGCATCGTCAGAACTACATCGAAGTCCAGATCACTGGCATTTCGGCTTAAAATTAACACGGGACACAGCAATGGCACACAAGAAAGCGGGCGGCAGTTCACGCAACGGGCGCGACTCCAACGCCCAGAGACTGGGTGTAAAACGTTTCGGCGGACAGTTCGTTCTGGCCGGAAACATCATCGTCAGACAGCGTGGCACCAAGTTCCACGCGGGAGACAACGTCGGTTGTGGTAGGGATTACACCCTGTTTGCCACGGCAGACGGAGTAGTCGAATTCAAGGTCAAAGGACCACACAATCGTAAGTACGTCAGTATTTTGCCAGTACAGGCAGGTTGATCGCGGCACTACGCTCGACACCATCAACAAATGGCAGGAGTCCGAAACCGGACTGCCTGACACTCGATAGCCCCGCCCATACGGGGCTTTTGTGTCAATAGCCCTCCCTCAACAGACACGCCTACTGCTCCAGTCAAACCCTACCCATGAAATTTGTCGATGAAGCCGAAATCACGGTCGAGGCCGGTGACGGCGGTAACGGTTGCGTTAGTTTTCGCCGTGAAAAATACATCCCGCTAGGTGGGCCAGACGGAGGAGACGGCGGCGACGGCGGCAGTGTTTATCTGGTCGCCACCAATAACCTCAACACCTTGGTCGATTTTCGTTTCCACTCGGTTTTTCGAGCGGAGCGAGGACAGAACGGATCAAGCGGCAATTGCACAGGCAAAGCGGGTGTCGATTACCAGGTCAGGGTTCCTCCCGGTACGGAGGTCTACGATGCCCGTACCGGTGAGCGGTTAGGCGATCTGACCGAAGAAAACCAGACGCTTTTAGTCGCAAAAGGTGGCTGGCATGGTCTGGGCAACACCCGCTACAAGAGCAGCGTCAACCGCGCACCGCGCCAGTCAAGTTCTGGTACGCCCGGAGAAAAGCGCGAACTGCGCCTGGAACTCAGCCTGATAGCCGATGTAGGTCTTTTGGGTCAACCTAATGCGGGCAAGTCCAGCCTGATCCGCGCTATTTCCCATGCCCGGCCTCGGGTCGCCGACTATCCATTCACCACTTTGCATCCTAACCTGGGTGTGGTGCGGGTGGATGAAAACCGCAGTTTTGTAATGGCCGATATTCCCGGTCTGATTGAGGGTGCTTCTGAGGGGGCCGGTCTGGGTATCCGTTTTCTCAAACATCTGTCCCGCACCCGGTTATTGCTGCACGTCATCGACATAGCCCCATATGGCGACAGCGTAGATCCGGTGGAATCGGCGCAAAAAATTACACTGGAACTCGAAAAATGGGGGCACGGGCTGGATCAAAAACCACGCTGGTTGGTACTAAACAAGATTGATCAGTTAATGGAGCCGGAACTCAGCGAACGGTGTGAGGCTATAGTCAATGGATTGGCGTGGAAGGGTGAAGTGTTCAGGATTTCAGCCCTGGCGGGTGATGGACTCAAACCGCTGGTCTATCACATTATGAACTGTCTTGAGTTAGACAGGAGCCAGGATGCAGAGTCGGATTGAGTTTGCTCACGCATCTCGCATCGTCGTCAAGATCGGCAGTGCGCTGCTGACCGGCGGCGGGCGAGGACTGGATCAAACGGCCATTGCGGGGTGGGTGGCACAGATAGCAGCCATTGCCCGCAGGGGACAGGAGATACTTCTGGTTTCATCTGGATCGGTCGCCGAGGGAATGTGCCGACTGGGCTGGAAGATTCGCCCCGTCACTTTGCACGAGTTGCAAGCGGCTGCATCGGTGGGGCAGATGGGTTTGGTTCAAACCTACGAATCCTTGTTTCAGCAACACGGTTTACACACCGCTCAAATTCTGCTGACCCACGATGACTTGTCAAACCGTACCCGCTACCTCAACGCCAGAGGAACCTTGCTTACGCTGCTTGGGTTGGGAGTGGTACCTATCATCAATGAAAATGATACGGTTGCCACTGAAGAAATCCGCTTTGGCGACAACGACACCCTGGCCGCTTTGGTTGCCAATCTGCTGGAAGCCGATTTGCTGGTGATACTGACCGATCAAAAGGGCCTATATGAACGAGACCCCACCCTGTATCCCTCTGCCCAACTCATTCATCAGGCCAGAACCAGCGACCCGCATCTGAGTGACATGGTGGGCGAAAGCCGTAGCGGCCTAGGGCGCGGCGGAATGGTCACCAAACTGCGAGCGGCTCGCCTGGCCTCGCGCTCAGGGGCTTCTACCGTCATAGCGAGCGGTCATGAAGTGGACGTGCTGCCCCGCATTATTCAGGGGGAGACCATAGGAACCTTTCTGATGCCGGATGAAACTCCCTTGCAAGCCCGAAAACGCTGGCTGGCCGGCCAATTAAAATTGAAAGGGACTCTGCATCTTGATGCCGGGGCCGTCCGGGTTTTGTGTGAATCGGGTAAAAGTCTGCTGCCGATAGGGGTCACTTCGGTTGAAGGCTGTTTTGTGCGGGGTGATCTGGTCGCTTGTGTTGATCAGGAGGGCAGTGAAGTAGCCCGAGGTCTGGTGAATTACGCCGCAGACGAAACCCGATCAATCATGCGTCAACCCAGTCATCGCATAGAGACTCTCTTGGGGTATGTCGACGAACCTGAACTGATACACAGGGATAATCTGGTGTTGTCATGAGTAAGGTGCGCGGGGTTTGCGTAACACAAACGGCTTAAATTGATGCACGATCAAAACTTCAAGAACCTGATTCTGGATTATCCCCGCGAGGCTCTGTCCTTTTTTGCTGCCACTGAGGCTGAGTTCGTAGAACGGGCCAAAATCACGCCCATCCGCCAAGAGCAACTTCAAGAGCGTTTGGGAAAGCGTTTCCGCGAACTCGACACCCCATTGCTGGTGGAATGGCCAGACGGATCACGCGGAGCCTTATTGTTTCTGGTAGAGGAAGAAACGACCACAAGGCGTTTCTCGATACACCGACTGGCGCATTACTGTCTGGATATCGCAGAATTGATGGCTATGGAACGAATCATTCCTGTGGTCATTTTCCTCAACAGAGGCCAGCGTCCTGAACGCTTGGCTTTGGGAGGAGACGGCGATATCTATCTCGATTTTCACTATATGGCCTGTGAGCTTAAGGGATTGTCAGCCGAAGATTATCTGGATAGCGGCAACATCGTAGCGAGAGTCAATCTGCCGAATATGCGTTACAGCAAGGCCGATCGGCTAAGGGTTTATGCAGCGGCGATGGCGGGATTGGCGCAACTGGAACCAGATGCCGAACGTAAGCTGAAATATACAGATTTCATAGATCATTACGCTGATCTCACTGAAGAAGAGATTCGCTTTTATCGTGATCATTATTTAACGCAAAAAGGTGACGTTATGGGTCTAGCCGCAATACTGAGACAGGAAGGAAGACAGGAAGGAAGACAGGAAGGAAGACAGGAAGGAAGACAGGAAGGAGAGGCTGCTTTTTTGCGGATGTTATTGGAAATGAAGTTCGGGGCACTGGATGCACAGATTTGTCAGCGGGTCAGCCACGCGGACGCAGAAACTCTGCTGGCTTGGGGGGCGCGTATCCTGATGGCTTCGACACTTGAGGATGTTTTTCTGGAGTGATTCATTTGGGAAGCCTGGTGTGACGAGTGTAAATGCTACGGCACTCAGGCTTCCTGTATGAGAAGGCGATTCTGTCAGGCTGCCTGGCCCAGAACCAAGGCCTTGACCTTGGCATTGAGGCGACTCTTGCTGCGAGCCGCTTTGTTTTTGTGAATCAAGCCCTTGTTAACGGATGAATCAATAATGGGAACTGCCGCACGGTAAGCGGCTTGGGCCTGTTGTACATCACCGGCCTCCACAGCCAGAATAACCTTCTTGATGAAGGTTCTAAGGCGTGAGCGCATGGAAGCGTTATGGGCCCGGTGTTTTTCGGATTGAATGGCGCGTTTTTTGGCTGAAGCGATATTGGCCAAGAGTGAAACCTCACTGTCAATGGATTGATGGGAAAAGCGCGGTATTTTGCGTATAAAGCCCTGTCGCGTCAATCAGCCATTGCTGACGGATCGGAGAAAATATCCATGGGAGCCATATTTGTAGTAGACGATGATCCTCTGATTCAGGAAATTCTGCTGGTATCCTTGCAAAAAGCAGGATATCCGACGCGGTTGGCCAAAACGGTTAAAGAAGCTTGGCAGGTGCTTTCATCGCAACCTGATTTATTCGATGCCGTCTTACTGGACAGACTCATGCCTGATGGAGACGGCATAGATGTGCTTAGGCGCATGAAAAAACATCCGGCACTCATGCGTACACCAGTCATTATGCAAACTGGCCTGACTTCTCAGGTTGAGGTGCTGGAAGGCCTGAAAAGTGGGGCGTTTTATTATTTGAGCAAGCCCTTTTCTGTGGCTACACTCATGGCCATAGTGGACGCGGCCGTAGCGGATTGCCGCCATTACCGGGAGCTTCGCCAGAAAGTCAAGCGGGCCGCAGGTACGCTGGCCTATCTAAGCCAAGCCGAGTTTCGTTTTCGCACCCCCGGAGAAGCCACGGACATCGCCAGCTTATTGGCCAATGTCTATCATGATCCAGACCGTCTGGTGCTGGGTTTGTCTGAACTGATGATCAACGCCGTGGAGCACGGTAATCTGTGCATTGACTTTGCCCAGAAAACCGAACTCCTTAAAACCGGGTCTCTTGCCGGGGAAATTCAAACGCGATTAACTCATCCCGGCTATGCCGATCGATTCGCATGCATCCATTTTGAGCGCGGATCCGATGCTATTCGATTTCAGATCTGCGATGAAGGCGAAGGCTTCGACTGGGAACAATTTCTGGAAATCACGCCTGAACGGGCGTTGCACTCGCACGGACGGGGAATAGCCATGGCCAAATCACTCAGTTTCGATCAAGTTGAATATCAGGGTTCGGGCAACCGGGTTCTGGTGACGGTCTTTAATCCTCCACAATAGTCATTCCTCTGAGCAGACAATTACTCCAATCGACGGCCTTGGTCAGCGGAGCTACGCTCCTTTCCCGGATATTGGGATTTGTGCGTGATCTGCTCATCGCCCGATATTTCGGCGCAGATGCCCTGACCGATGCCTTTTTCGTCGCCTTCAAAATACCCAACTTCATGCGCCGATTGTTCGCCGAAGGCGCATTCTCTCAGGTATTTGTGCCGGTGCTGACCGGTTATCGGGCTGAAGGGCTGGAGGCCACGCGGAATTTCCTCGCCAAGTTGAGCGGGGTTTTTTTGTTGTTACTGGCTTTGATTACCGTGCTGGGTGTCCTGCTGGCACCGGTTTTGGTGGGTTTGTTTGCGCCTGGGTTGTATGTGCGGGCCGATGTGTTTGAGTTGACCACCCTGCTGTTACGCATCACTTTTCCCTATTTGTTCTTTATTGCTCTGACCGCCTTCGCAGCAGGAATCCAAAATGCCGAAGGGCAGTTTGCGTTGCCGGCACTGACACCCATTCTGCTAAACCTCTGCCTGATAGCCGGGTGTCTCTGGATGGCTCAAACCTTTGAGCCTCCGGTCATGGTTTTGGCTGTGGGGGTGTTGGTGGCTGGCATTGTGCAGTGGCTGGTGCAGATTCCGGCCCTGCTGCGATTAGGCTTGCTGCCTCGGCCACGGCTGGATTTCACTGATCCCACCGTGCGGCGAGTGGGTCGTTTGTTATGGCCAGCTTTGCTGGGCGCTTCAGTACAACAAATCAATCTGTTGATGAATACCTTGCTGGCATCCTTTCTGATGTCCGGCAGCATCTCCTGGCTGTACTATTCCGACCGTCTGCTGGAATTTCCATTGGGTGTGTTTGGTGTCGCGCTGGGTACGGTGATACTGCCGCATTTGGCTGGATGTCAGTCCAATCCCTCGGCAAAATCTTACTCGTCCACCCTGGACTGGGCTTTGCGCTGGATCATCATTATTGGTGTCCCGGCCAGCCTGGGTTTAGGGTTGCTTGCTCACCCACTGATGCTGACTTTGTTTGAAGGGACGGAATTCACGCTGACGGATGCCGACATGGCGGCCCGCAGTTTGATGGCCTACGCGCCCGGATTACTGGGCTTCATGGCCGTCAAAGTGCTCACTCCAGCCTTTAGTGCTCGCCAGGATATGACCAACCCGGCCAAGGTGGCAGGAGAAGTGGTGTTGGCCAATTTGTTCCTGAGCGTTTTTTTTGCCATCATGCTCTCCCCTTATGGTTGGGGACATGCCGGTCTGGCTTTGGCCGTGTCGCTGGCGGCTTGGCTGAACGCCATCCGCTTGCTGGGCATACTGATACAATCCGGGGCGTATCGTCCCGGTTCTGGCTGGTGGCGGTTTCTCCTGCGGGTGCTTCTGGCCAGTGTCGGCATGAGCCTGTTGTTGGTTCATCTGGCCTTGCCTCTGCCTTGGGTGGACGAATCGTCATACTGGCGGGTTGGCCATCTAGGGTTGTGGATAGGCTTGGGTGTGCTCACCTATCTAATGGGCCTGCTCTTGACAGGACTAAAACCTGGACATCTCATCATGACCCCCCGACTTTGATTCCGGAGATTTGCGCGTGTATCTGATCAAGGGATCTGCCGGTTTGAAAAATGGCCATACGGCGTCGGTTGTCACGATAGGCAATTTCGACGGCGTACATCGTGGCCATCAACAAGTGATAGAAAAACTGGCTGAGGCCGGTCGCCGTTTGAACCTGCCCTTGGTGGTTATTCTGTTTGAGCCCCAACCCCGAGAGTATTTCACGCTCACCAGTGCCCCGCCGCGTCTGATGAGTTTGCGGGAGAAACTGGCCTGCCTCGGTCGGTTGCCGGTTGATGCGGTGTTGCTGCTGCGTTTTACGCAAAAACTGGCCAACCTGACCGCAGAAACCTTCATTGAGGACATTCTGATCCGGCAATTGGGTGTACGTCATTTGGTGGTAGGGGATGATTTCCGCTTCGGATTGAACCGACGCGGGACGTTTGAGTTATTGCAAACCTACGGACAACAGCATGGTTTTCAGGTGGCTGATACGCCCTCCGTGGTGTGCGGCGGAGTTCGGGTCAGCAGTACCCGAATCCGTGAGGCACTCCAACAAGGGCAGATGACCTTGGTCACCGAACTGCTCGGGCGTACTTACTCAATACAAGGACGGGTGATACACGGCGAGAAACGGGGACGCACTTTGGGGTTTCCTACCGCCAATGTGAACATGAACCGGCAAAACAGCGCGATCCGGGGCGTTTTCGCTGTGACTTTAACCACACCGGACGGATGCGATTACCCCGGCGTAGCCAATGTGGGCCAGCGCCCCACCATCCGCAGGGGGCAAAGGATTAACCTCGAAACCTATTTATTCGATTTTTGCGGCGATCTATACGGACAGCGGGTGGAGGTGCAGTTCCATCACCGGATCCGTGAAGAGCGGCGTTTTGCCCACATCGACGAACTACGCGCACAAATTACCCGGGATGCCGAAGCCGCCCGGAACTACCTGACGAACCGACCACGTGAATCCATAACATGACCACGGACTACAAAGCCACACTCAATCTGCCCGTCACCGACTTTCCCATGAAGGCCAATCTGCCCCAGCGTGAGCCTGAACACCTCCAACGCTGGCGAGACATGGAGCTGTATCAGGCTATACGCACGGCCCGTCAGGGTCGGCCCACCTTCATACTGCATGATGGCCCGCCCTATGCCAACGGCGAAATCCACATCGGTCATGCCGTTAACAAAATTCTGAAGGACATCATCGTCAAGTCCAAAAGTCTGTCCGGTTTTGATGCGCCCTATGTTCCGGGCTGGGATTGCCATGGTTTGCCGATCGAGCTGATGGTGGAAAAGAAAATAGGCAAAGCGGGGGGCAAGGTCGGAGCCAGCGAGTTCCGGGCCGCCTGTAGAGCTTATGCCGGAGAGCAAATCGATATTCAGCGGCGAGAATTTATCCGTCTGGGGGTGTTAGGCGATTGGGATCAACCCTATCTGACCATGAATCCAGCCTTCGAGGCCGACATCATTCGTGCTTTGGGACGTATCGCCAGTCGTGGTCATCTGGTCAAGGGTGCCAAGCCAGTACACTGGTGTACCGATTGCGGTTCAGCTTTGGCTGAGGCCGAGGTGGAATACGAAAACAAGCGGTCACTGGCCATAGACGTGCGTTTTCCTGTAGTGGATCCAGACGACTTGATCCGTCGTTGCCATACCGTTCCTGAGCACTGCGGGTCTGGCCTTTTGTCGGTCGTCATCTGGACGACTACACCCTGGACACTGCCGGCCAACCAGGCGGTATGTCTGAACCCTGATTTCGAGTATGTGATTGTGGAATGTGGTGACCCACAGGAGCGTATGCTGCTGGCCGATGGCCTGGTCAAGGATGTCATGCACAGGGCCGGAATTGAACACTACCGGGTAGTGGGGTATTGCAAGGGTTCGGAACTGGAAGGGCTGCGTTTGCATCATCCGTTTTATATGCGTGAGGTTCCGATCATACTGGGCGATCACGTCACGCTGGAAGCCGGCACTGGCGCGGTTCATACGGCTCCTGGTCACGGTCAGGAAGACTATGTTGTCGGTCAGCGATACGGATTGCCGGTAGATAATCCGGTCGGTGATGATGGCAAGTTTCTGTCTTCTACGCCTTTGTTCGGCGGCGAACACGTAGCGAATGCCAATGCCCATGTGGTTGAAGTGCTGCGGGAACACGGTCGGTTGCTGCATGAAGCCCGCATAGAACACAGTTACCCCCACTGCTGGAGGCATAAAACCCCGGTCATTTTTCGTGCTACGCCGCAGTGGTTCATTGCCATGGACAAAAACCGTTTGCGCGAAGAGGCCTTGAATGCCATCCAGTCCGTGCAATGGATACCCGATTGGGGTCAAGCTCGCATTGAAGGCATGATCGGCAATCGTCCTGACTGGTGCATCTCCCGGCAGCGTACCTGGGGAGTCCCCATCGCTTTGTTCCTGCACAAGGAAACCGGCGAACTACACCCTGATACCTTGACCTTGCTGGAGTGCGTCGCTGAAAAAGTGGCCGCACACGGTATTTCCGCCTGGTTTGATTCAGAAGCCTCCGACTGGCTGGGCGCGGAAGCTTCGGACTATCAAAAACTGCGAGATACCCTGGATGTGTGGTTCGACTCCGGTGTTACCCATGCGGCTGTACTGGCGCGTCGTCCTGAACTCGGCTATCCAGCCGATCTTTACCTGGAGGGGTCGGATCAGCATCGGGGTTGGTTTCAGTCTTCACTGCTTTCAGCCATAGCCATGAACGGCACTGCCCCGTACCGCCAAGTACTGACTCACGGGTTTACGGTTGATGCCCAGGGCAAGAAAATGTCCAAATCCAAAGGCAACGTGGTGGCTCCTCAGAAGGTTATGCAGAATTTGGGGGCCGATGTACTGCGTCTGTGGGTGGCCGCCACCGATTACCGGGCCGAGATGACGGTATCCGATGAAATCCTCAAACGCTCGGCGGATGTATATCGCCGCCTACGCAACACGGCCCGTTACCTGCTGGCCAACTTGGCTGGATTTGATCCGGCCCAGCACCTGATACCTGCCGACGCATTGCTGGCACTCGACCGCTGGGCTGTGGATCGGGCCTATCAGCTTCAGCAGGAGGTTATTACTGCTTACGATACCTATCAATTCCATCAGGTGTATCAAAAGGTGCATCATTTCTGTTCGGTTGAACTGGGCAGTTTTTACCTG
This sequence comes from Methylococcaceae bacterium, assembly GCA_051007495.1. GTDB lineage: Bacteria > Pseudomonadota > Gammaproteobacteria > Methylococcales > Methylococcaceae > CAIVXW01. The sequence goes on from JBPCSC010000555.1 coordinate 19,042, forward strand.
GACATCCTGAAAGACCGTCAATATACCTGCCCGACCGACAGTCTGCCGCGCCGCTCGGCCCAGACCGCCATGTACCACATCGCCGAAGCCCTGGTACGCTGGCTGGCTCCCATCACCAGCTTTACAGCGGATGAAATCTGGCAACACCTACCCGGAGATAAAAGCCATTCAGTTTTCCTTGAAACCTGGTACGAGGGCTTGTATCCGCTGGATGAATCCTGTGCGTTTGACGGTGCGTTCTGGAATCTGATTTTGAGTGTGCGGGAGGCGGTCAGCAAAGAACTGGAAGTACTCAGAATTCGGGAAGCCATAGGCTCCTCTCTGGATGCCGAAGTAGAACTCCATTGTGCCCCTGAGCTTTTCGCCAGCCTGATGCCGATCGCTCAAGAACTGCGTTTCATACTTATCACCTCAGAGGCAAGCGTACACCCTGCAGGTATGCCTGGCACTCTGCCTACCGATGTGGCCGGGTTGGAGTTGGCACTCAGAGCATCAGAGGCACCCAAATGCGTGCGCTGCTGGCATCATCGCCACGATGTTGGCCAGCACGCCGATCATCCCGAACTGTGTGGCCGTTGCGTGGATAACGTGGCGGGTTCGGGTGAAATCCGCAGGGTCGCCTGATGACTATGCTGATCTGGCTTTTGTTATCGCTGGCGGTCATCGTGCTGGATCAACTCAGCAAATACTGGGTGGATCACGCCCTGTCGCTCTATCAAAGCATTCCGCTGATTCCCGGTTTTCAGTTGACCTACGTCCGCAACACCGGCGCGGCGTTTAGTTTTCTAAGTCAGGCAGGGGGTTGGCAACGCTGGTTCTTTGTCGGTTTAGGTTGTGCGGCCAGCGGGTTTATTGGCTGGTGGCTTTGGCGGCTCGACCGTCGCCATCATGTTGAGGCTATGGCTTGGGCACTGGTTTTGGGTGGGGCACTGGGCAACGTGATTGACCGTGCCTTGTACGGTTACGTGATTGATTTTCTGGATGTGTACGTGCGGGATTGGCACTGGCCGGCTTTTAACGTGGCGGATTCGGCAATTTGCGTGGGCGTGAGTGTGTTGCTGATCGACTCTCTGCGTTCCCGCTCTGCCCATTGATGGCGGTTTCCGCCATGAGCGAACGTCAGCCTACGCTACTGATCGTCGAAAGTTCGCCTGAAAACATCACTCTTCTGGCTGATCTTTTCTCCGACGTGGCGAAAATCCTGTTTACCCGAACCGGGTTAGGGGTTTATCCGCTACTGGAAAAGCATGAAATTGATCTGGTTTTGCTGGAGGCCAATCTGCCGGACATCAGCGGATTCGAGATCTGTCAACGTTTGAAAAGTCACCGGCATCATCAACATCTACAGATTTTTTTTGTAACTTCACGTGATGAAGCGCGGGATGAGCATCTGGGTTTGTCTTTAGGGGCGATGGACTACATCACCAAACCCATAGACCCGGTATCGCTGCGTCACCGCATCATCAACCATCTCCGCTGTGGCAACCTAAGGCACGAACTGAGTGGTTTGATGAGCCAGGACAAACTTACGGGCATAGGCAATCGAGTCCTGTTTTTTGAAGAACTGGCCCGAGAACTCACGGCCTGTCAACGTCAACAACGACAATGTTCACTGCTCATCATCGACATTGACCACTTCAAACGCATTAACCGGAATTTTGGCCCACTGATGGCCGATAAGGCACTGATACAGATTGCCCGTTCGCTACGTGAACATATCCCGTTCAAAAATTGGTTATACCGTTTAGGTGATGATGAATTTGCCTTGATTCTCCCTGATTTGAATCTCGACAATAGTTTTTTACTGGCTGAACATCTGAGGTTGGGCTTACATGAAGACCTATACAGTTACGGATCGGATCAGTTTATTCTGACGGCCAGTTTTGGTGTCGCTCAGGCATTACCGGCCGAGCTTTACAGCAACTTTTATCTGCGTGCCGATAGTGCTTTGCAGGTGGCCAAGAACCGAGGCCGCAACCGGGTGGACAGGGTTTAAGGTGTTTTCAAACCGCTGTGCGGTTCTGCGGCTAAATCTCCAGGCGAATAAGCATCATGCAGTGGAGCGACGGATGGTAAACCCGATAAAGCTTTCGATTAGAACCCGGTTGCTGCTGGCCTTCCTGGGTTTGGTCATACTCACCAATACTTTGGCACTAATGGCGTATTACCGGCACACTCAGCGAGTGGCAGAGCGGATTAGGCTGGAAAATACCAAAACTCTGGTCGAGCGAATTGCCCAATACCCTTTAACTCAAATCATGAAGCCGCTGCTGGATGATCCTGCTTTGGTTTATGCGATCGTTTTCGATGCTTCTGGTGCCGGGGTATACCGCTACGATCCTTATGAAGTATTGCTTGAGCCTGAAATACCGCAAGAATACTTTACGTCCGGGACACTTCCTGCACCTATAATAAAGCCTGAATACATCAAAACCTGGCATTGGAATGAAGTGTCCATACTGGACTTCACTGTCGCCAGAATTCTGAATGAAATCCCGGTGGGGTATCTCCATGCCGGTTTTGCCGATTCGGCCCGGTATGAACAACACTGGCATGACAGCCGTTGGCTGGCCGGTTTGATGCTGTTAATGATTGCCTTGACCGTGTTGCTGGTTAAACCGCTACAGGGCTGGATTATGATTCCGCTTATCCGGTTGAATCAAAAAACTCAGGCCTGTCTGGACACGCCCACAACCAGAAAAGCCCGCGCTCGTATTCCCTTTTTTTTGCCTTTCAGGCAAGAAAGCGAGCAATCCCGGCCTGATATGAATCCTGCCCGGAACGAACACGACGAAATGGATAAACTGCTGGCCACTTTCGAGGCCCTGTTGACCCGTCTGGGTGAGCGTGAACAAGACCTTCGTTTTATCAAGGCCAGCATTGACAAACAGGTGAATGAACGCACCCGGATTTTAGCCCGAACCGGTGAGGCCGCACGGGTGGCCAGTCAGGCCAAAAGTGATTTTCTGGCCAATATGAGCCATGAAATAAGAACGCCATTAACGGCCATATCAGGGTATTCTTTTTTGTTGGGAAAAACTCGGCTTGATTCCACGCAAAAGGATTATTTACACAGAATGGATACGGCTGCCAATACCCTGTTGTCCATTATCCAGGACATACTTGATTTTTCCAGAATCGAGTCAGGCAATCTTGAGTTGTATAATACAGAATTCTCCCTGCGTGAGTTTTGCAAAAGAGTAATCACTACTATCGAAAGCGAAGCCCTGAGAAAGAATGTAGGGGTCGTACTGGAAATAGATGAATCCATACCGGATACCTACGAAGGGGATTCGATACGGCTAGGGCAGGTATTGATTAATCTGGGAAATAATGCCGTCAAGTTTACCCATAGGGGCAAAGTGTTGTTCAATGTGGAAGTAGACTCGGTAGAAAATGATGTTTTCAAATTGCGTTTTTCGGTGAGTGATACCGGAATAGGGCTGCAGGCCGAACAGGTTGAAAAGCTGTTTCATCCCTTTACCCAGGCCGATGCGTCGATTACCCAACAATACGGAGGTACCGGACTGGGTTTGGCTATCTGCCAGCGTTTGGTCAAACTCATGCAGGGTGAGATAGGTTTGAAAAGTGTTTTGGGTGTCGGTTCTACTTTCTTTTTCACTATTCCCATGCGGCGTATCGAAAAGCCCACCATGTTAACTGATGCACCGCAGACTGAATCGGAGCGATCGGGTGAGGATAATCCTGCTGGTTTGGCTTTGTCGGGATTCAGGCTGTTGCTGGTGGAAGATAATGAAATCAACCAGATTTTGCTGCGGGAGTTGCTGGAACTGGAAGGTGCCTGGGTAGATGTTGCGGCTAATGGCGTGGAGGCTCTGACCCAAATACGTCATCCGGATAAAGTGTTTGATGCGGTACTAATGGACGTACAAATGCCGCAGATGGGAGGCATGGAAGCAACGGTGCACATCAGAAGACATCCGGGTGATGCCGATTTGCCCATCATTGCCATGACCGCGCATGCTCGGGCTGAGGACAGGGAAGCGTGTCTGGCGGCGGGCATGAACGATTACTTCGAAAAACCAATTGATATTCCCAAGCTCACGCGGAAACTGCGGTATTGGGTGGAACGGCAAGACAGTGGCCACACCGCCCCGCTTGCTGTGGGGGAAATGCCAGTAGAATTGTCGATTGAATCCTCAATAGATTTCAGCTTGCTGTATGCTGTTGTAGATGTCGATGACGGTTTGAGGCGTTGCCGACATACGACCTCGCGTTACATTGATCTACTGAAATTATTCGTCAGCCACTATCGACATTTTCCCGAACAGATGCGGGCACTGTACGAATCCAGGCAATGGGATAAATTAAGCAAGCGGTTACATTGCCTGAGAGGAACCGCCGGTAATCTGGGTGCGCGGCTATTGTTTGAGTCAGCCAAGGTGTTGTTGCTTGAACTGGATAAAACCGCACACGCCAATCCCCAAGCCTTTGAGCAATTTATGACCTGTACTCAGGAGTTGCTTTCGGCTCTGGAGCAATGGTCAGCCCAACTGCCGCCGGTTTCGGGCGATAAAAGCCACCCCGAGCGTGCGAATGCCTCTTCAGACATACTGTTCGGTCTACTCGTTGAGGCACTCACTCACAATGATATGGATGCCGAACGTATTTGGTGGCAATTGCTCCAGTGCTTCCCGGTCAGGCCGAGTTCAGAACCGTTAGTGACCGAACTGAGCGCGGCCATCACTCAACTCAATTACCCCGATGCACTGCGCAAACTCAACCTCTGGATTAATATCGTTCGTTAAGCCCGCTTGGGTGGCGATTTATCCATGCCGCCATCTTGCCGTGATCACCGCCTTATGAACTCAGCCACCATCATCGAATTTAATCAGGTGAGCAAGCGTTTTTGCCGTTCGAGTGTGGATTCCGTCCGCAACGCCAGCATGAAGGCCATAAGACACCTGGTTCGATTACCCCCCCAACAAACTTTGGGGGTGGGAGAGTTTTGGGCTTTGCGTGACATTGATTTGTCGGTATCTCGCGGCGAATGTATCGGCATCATAGGCCCTAACGGTGCCGGCAAAAGCACCTTGCTCAGGCTTATCAACGGCGACTATCGGCCTGATGCCGGGGCTATCCTGCGTAGAGGCCGGGTCACTTCATTGCTCCGCATCGGCAACGGATTGCACCCATTGCTTTCCGGGCGTGAAAACATTTACGTGCACCTTAACGCTCGTGGTGTGGACAAAACTCAGGCTGATCGCTTGCTTGAGGCCATAGTAGGTACAGCGGGTTTGGAAAAGGCTATTGACAGGCCGGTCAAGCAGTATTCAGACGGCATGTACAGTCGGCTGGAATTTGCCCTGATCACCGCAGTTCCCCTGGATATTTTGCTGATTGACGAAGTGTTGTCCGTAGGAGATATG
>JBPCSC010000556.1:0-18458 GCA_051007495.1 Methylococcaceae bacterium
ATAACCCGACCGTTGGTCTCTTGTTATGCGAACACAAAGACCAATCGGTGGTGCGCTACTCCATACTGCACGACAGCGGGCAACTGTTTGCCAGCAAATCCTGCCCAGCAAAGACGATTTGCGCCAAGAAATCGCGCCCTGGTCGACGAAGTTAAACACCGCGAAGCCCATACGCTGCCACCCGAGCCGAATCCATGAACCCACTCCCCCCGCGAATTGCTCGAACAACACTTCGACACCGCCTTTGCCGCGCCGGATGGCATCACGCAATTACGTGAACGGATTTTGACGCTGGCCGTGCAGGGTAAATTTGATACCGGCTTTGGAACAGGGCATCATCGAAATGACCTTGCCCGACAAGCCCAATAGCCGCAGCCAGCGTTACCGCCTGCCCCCCTTGGACAGCACTGGTTGGAAACACATCCGGGTCACGACGTGGCAAAAAATATGGCGGAGTACCCAACCCTTGCCCTACGCGCCAGGTTGATTTTCGTTACATCAACGTTTAAGAAAATTGCCCAGGAGGTCATGTCCGTGTTCCGTCAATATGGATTCGGGATGAAACTGCACCCCTTCTACATCCAGTACTTTATGACGAACACCCATAATTTCTTCTATTATTCCTGCCTCGCTTTCTGTCCATGCGGTCACCTCCAGACAATCAGGTAAACTGTCTTTCTCAATAACTAATGAATGATACCGGGTGGCCCTGAATGGATTTTTAAGACCACGGAATACGCCCGTATCGCGGTGATAAACACTGGAGCATTTACCGTGCATGATGGATTGGGCATGGATAATACGTCCTCCAAAAGCATGGCCAATACTCTGATGGCCCAGACACACACCCAGTATTGGATAACGGCCTGAATAGCGGGTGATGGTTTCAACCGAAATGCCGGCTTCTTTAGGGGTGCAAGGCCCTGGGGAGATAACAATCTTGTCTGGCCGGATGCGATCAACTTCATCTACGGTAATCTGGTCATTGCGTACAACCTCCACAGTAGCACCCAATTCGGCCAGATACTGTACCAGGTTATAGGTAAATGAATCGTAGTTATCTATCATCAAAACCTGGACGCTCATATATTATCCCCCCGTTCAATGCCGTTTTGGGCCATAGCCACAGCTCTGAAGGTGGCCCGCCCTTTGTTTAGGGTTTCTTCCCATTCGTTTATTGGAATCGAATCATGCACTACCCCGGCCCCAGCCTGGATGTGAAGTTGCCCGTCCTTGATGACAGAGGTTCTGATGGCAATGGCTGTATCGAGATTCCCTGACCAACCGATATACCCCACCGCGCCGGAATAAACCCCGCGTTTGACAGGTTCGAGTTCATCAATGATTTGCATGGCTCTGATTTTCGGTGCGCCACTAACCGTGCCGGCCGGAAACGTGGCCGCCAGAACATCAAAGGCATCTTTGCCTTCGGCCAGGCGGGCCGTGACGTTTGAGACGATGTGCATGACGTGAGAATAACGCTCTACGATCATTTGCTCGGTGACCCGAACACTGCCGGTTTGAGCCACACGACCGGCATCATTGCGGCCCAGGTCAATCAACATGAGATGCTCGGCGATTTCTTTAGGGTCAGCCAGTAATTCCTGCTCCAGGGCCGTGTCTTCTTCGGTTGTCTTGCCACGACGACGGGTTCCGGCAATTGGGCGCACGGTTACGGTTCCGTCTTCCAGTCGCAGCAGAATTTCCGGTGAAGAACCCACTATGTAAAAGTCGGCCAGATCAAGATGAAACATATAAGGAGAAGGATTAAGGCAACGTAATGCCCGGTATAAATCAAGAGCAGGTGCTGTATAGGGTATGGTCATGCGTTGTGACAATACTACCTGCATCACATCACCCTCAACGATATAGTCCTTGATGCGCCGCACACCATTTTCAAAACCTTCCTGTGTAAAACCGGATACGAAATCGGACTCATCAGCCGGTTGAGTCGGGGCATTCATGCGCGAAACCTGGCGTTCCTTTCTTAAACTCGCCACCAATTCGTCTACCCGGTTTTGGGCCAGTGAATAGGCATTGTCCTGCGCCGGATTGGCATGGACGACAATCAATAACTTTCCGGTCAGGTTATCGAATACCAATACTTCCTCGGAAACCATTAAAAGGATATCCGGCACGGCTATGGGATCGGGTTTGTCGAAGCGGGCCACCTGCGGTTCTATGTAATGAATCGTTTCATATCCAAAATACCCGACCAAACCGCCAGTAAATCTTGGCAAATCGGCTAGTTCAGGTACTTTAAATCGAGCGGCATATTCGCGTAGCCATTGAATCGGGTTGTCTGAGGTGACATGTTCAATATCAATTCCGTCTTCTTCAACCCGTATCTCGTAGCCAGACACCCGCACCCGTGTTCTGGAGGGTAAACCGATAATCGAATACCGCCCCCATTGTTCGCCCCCGTGCACGGATTCAAACAGATAGGAATAAGGCCTGTCGGCCAGCTTGATATAGGCACTTAAAGGGGTATCAAGGTCAGCCAGCACGCGCCGGGCTATGGGGATACGGTTATAGCCGAGATCGGCATAATGTTGGAATTGCTCAGGTGACATGAGGGTTTGTAGCGGAGTATGGGTACGGTAGATTCAGTGTGGAGAATCCTGGTACTGACGGAACCACTCTGGCAAAGCATCCAGTGTGGTGATGATGGCATCGGCACCAAGACCTTCGATCTCTACATCCCCCGGATAACCGTAGGGTACACACAAGATACCGAAACCAGCGGCTCGAGCAGCTTGTACGTCATTGGGGGAGTCTCCCACCATCCAGCACGCGGCCGGGGCCAATCCGTAGCGTTGGGCTGCGTGGAGCAGGGATTCAGGATCGGGTTTATGGCGGGTGAACTGATCCCCGCAACCCACCCAGTCAAACAAGGTGTGTATTCCCAGTTGTTCGAGCAGGGGATGGGTAAATCGGGAATGTTTGTTGGTGATACACACCAGATGGTAGGCCGCTTCAGCCTTGAGGCGGGTCAAGCCTTCGCGTACTCCGGGATACAGGGTGCTCCTGCGGCACACGCCTTGTTCGTAATGTCTTGAAAAGCATTCCAGGGCCTGCTCGAATCCGGGTGGCTCATTATCAGGCCACATCTGGCCGGTCAGGGCACGCTTGACCAGCATGCCCACACCATTTCCTATCCATAAGCGCACGGCGGTCTCACCCGCCTCAGGCCGCCCCAGTTCGCGTAACATTTGATCTATGGCATCAGCGAGGTCTGGGGCACTCTCTACCAGGGTTCCGTCCAGGTCGAAAGCGATGAGCTTAGGGCGGATCACAAGGTTCATGCGCGGGCCTTGGCGATTTCCTGCATCAAGGTCGCCACGACGGAATCGTAACGGTTGGGATCTTCTGCCTTGCCGGCACCGAATACTGCCGAACCCGCCACGAAGGTATCGCATCCGGCTGCAGCAATCTCACGGATGTTGTCGGTTTTGACTCCACCATCAATTTCCAGACGAATATTGCGCCCGCTGTCGTCAATGCGGCGACGGCATTCACGAACCTTGTCCAATACATAGGGGATAAACGATTGACCACCGAATCCGGGGTTAACCGACATCAGAAGTATCATGTCGATTTTGTCCATGACATGATCCAGATAATGAAGCGGAGTAGCCGGATTAAACACCAGTCCGGCCTGACAACCGGAATCTTTGATGAGTTGCAAGGTGCGGTCTATGTGATCGGATGCTTCGGGATGGAAGGTAATGTAGCTGGCCCCGGCTTTGGCAAAATCAGGAATGATGCGATCAACCGGCTTAATCATCAAATGAACATCAATGGGGGCGGTGATGCCGTACTTTCTGAGTGCCTCGCACACCAGAGGGCCTATGGTGAGGTTGGGTACATAATGGTTGTCCATCACATCGAAATGGACGACGTGGGCACCGGACTTGAGGGTGTTTTCGACTTCCATGCCCAAGCGGGCAAAATCAGCTGACAGTATGGATGGGGCAATCCAGGGTTCATTTATCATGGTGGGTTACTCGTGTTTAGGGTTGAGACAGGCAACTGGCCTGTAAAATTATTTTCACACTTAGCCCTCTTCAGGGCAAGCCATCCGGTCTTTAGCAAAAAAACAAGGGAGTGAACATCTGGGCACATAAGACCCGGACATCCACTCCCTCGTTGTAGATCAATCGGGATACCGGTTTTTTAGAGCCAGTACACGAAAATAAACAGCCCTAACCACACCACGTCTACGAAATGCCAATACCAGGCAGCCGCTTCAAACGCAAAATGGTTGTCGTGATCGAAATGGCCACGCATACTGCGGATCAACACCACCAGCAGGAATATTGCTCCGATGGTGACATGCAGACCGTGAAATCCGGTCAACATGAAAAAGGTGGAGCCGTAAATCCCCGTACCTAAGGTCAATCCCATTTCTGTGTAGGCTTCATGATATTCCACGGCCTGAAAGCCGACGAACAGAAACCCTAACACCACGGTGGCGAGCAGGCCCAAAATCAACTGACGACGATTGTTGGCATAAAGCCCCCAATGCGCCCAAGTGACCGTTGCCCCACTGCTCAGCAGTATCAGGGTATTCAAAGCCGGGATACCCCAGGCACCCATAGGTTCAAAGTGACCTTCTGATCCAATGCCGCCTATGGAGTCGGGCCCGTTGGTAGGCCAAACATTCTCGAAGCCTTTCCAGAGTAATTCTCCGGTTGAGGCAAACGCGCCTTCTCCTGACAACCACGGCACTGCGTAGATGCGGGTATAAAACAAGGCCCCGAAAAATGCGGCAAAGAAAAAGACTTCAGAGGTAATAAACCAGATCATTCCCATGCGGAATGAAGCGTCCACTTGTTGATTATATGCACCCGAAAGGCTTTCCTTGATGACTTCCGAAAACCATCCCACCATCATAAAGATCAAAATGACCGCTCCGGCCAGCATCATGGTTGAACCGATCGTATGACCATTCAATTGATTAGCAAAACCTACCAGCAAGGTTGTCAGACCTATGGATCCCACTATGGGGTAGGTCGCCTTATGCGGCAGGTAATAATCTTCATTCATTGGTATTGTGTTATTCCCCTTCATAACCCATTCACCTCGTATTTATGTTTTGTTGCTTATTGCTGATGTCAAAAAAGGTATAGGAAAGCGTCACATCTTTGATGTCCTGCGGCAAGCCGGTTTCTATTACGAAGCGTACCGGCAAAACCTTATGCTGATGTGGCTCGAATGCCTGCTCTGTAAAACAGAAACATTCTACTTTCTCCAGATATTTGGTTGCCTCACCCGGTGCCACACTGGGAATGGCCCGTGCCGTGATGGCGTGATCCGTCAGGTTTTCCGCATGGAATTTTACGGTGTAATACTGACCGGGATGAATTTTCAGTTTGGGGGTTTCCGCACGGAATTTCATCGGTGTGTCCTTGTTGAGTGCTGTAACGAATTCCATCGTGATTTCCCTGGTTTCATCCACGGCAAGATTCTTTTCTGCGACCGCTTCCGTCTTGACCTTGCCCGATAACCCGGTGGCCTCACAAAAGACGTTGTACAAGGGAACGATCGCAAATCCAAACCCAAACATCACCAGTACCACCAACACGATCACGCTTATGATGCGGTTATTGCTGCCGGTTTTTTCATCTTCTCCCAAATGCTGCTCTGTCATGGGGTTTGATCCATGAAAAGAACCTTGACTACCGAAAATAGATAGAACGCTAAAGCAATAGCACCCACGAGTATAGCCACCAGTAAATTTTTTTTCCGTAGATCCATAAGCTTGCCCCCAGACTTTAAGTTAGAAATCCCCACACCTTTTCAGGCATAGGGACTTCACAGCGGTTACTTCACGAAGGGTGCGGTAATCCAGGAGTGATAAGGCGGAGGAGAAGGCAGTTGCCACTCCAACCCATGCTCACTAGCCCCTTCCCAGACCTCATCAGTGGCCTTTTGCCCGCCTCTTATCGCCTTGATGATGATGTAGATGAACAACAATTGGGAAAAGCCGAATACAAACGCTCCGACGCTAGACCACGCATTAAACTCTGCAAACTGGACGGCGTAGTCCGGGATTCTTCTGGGCATTCCGGCCAAACCGAGAAAATGCTGAGGGAAAAACGTGACATTAACCGAGATGGTCGTCAGCCAGAAATGGAGTTTACCCAGGCGTTCGTCATACATGTGACCCGTCCATTTCGGCAACCAGTAATACGTTCCTGCCATCAAGGCGAAAACCGAACCCGGTACCAGTACATAATGGAAATGAGCCACGATGAAATACGTATCATGGTATTGCAGATCGGCCGGTGAAATGGACATCATCAAGCCGGTAAAACCACCCATAGTGAACAGCATCACAAACGCTATGGCAAACAACATAGGGGTTTCAAACGTCATGGATCCGCGCCACATGGTGGAAATCCAGTTGAATACCTTCACACCCGTCGGTACGGCGATCAACATGGTGGCGTATGTGAAATACAACTCACCGGCAATCGGCATACCTACCGTGTATTGGTGATGCGCCCACACGATAAATGAAAGCAGACCAATGGATGCCGTCGCGTATACCATGGAGCTGTAACCGAACAACGGTTTGCGCGCAAAGGTTGGGATGATCTGCGAGACAATTCCAAACGAAGGCAGAATCAAAATATACACTTCGGGGTGACCGAAAAACCAAAACAAGTGTTGATACAGAACCGGGTCACCACCACCTGCGGCGTTGAAGAAGCTGGTTCCGAAATACTTGTCGGTCAGCAGCATCGTCACGGCTCCGGCGAATACCGGCATTACTGCGATCAGCAAAAATGCGGTAATTACCCAAGTCCACACGAACAAGGGCAGTTTCATCATCGTCATTCCCGGGGCGCGCATATTAAGCACGGTGGTAATGATATTGATGGCCGCCATGATCGAGGAAATGCCCAGGATATGAACGGTGAAAATGGTGAAGGGAAAGCTGTCACCGGTTTGCAGCACCAGAGGCGGGTATAACGTCCATCCGGCTGCCGGTGCGCCCCCTTCCATGAATAAGGTGCTGGCCAGCATGACAAACCCGAAAGGCAACAACCAGAAGCTCCAGTTGTTGAGACGGGGTAATGCCATATCGGGGGCCCCGATCATCATGGGAATCATCCAGTTGGCCATACCAGCAAAGGCGGGCATGACGGCACCGAATACCATGATCAAGGCGTGCAGGGTGGTCATCTGATTAAAAAATCCCGGGTCGACATACTGCATGCCCGGCTCGAACAGCTCCAGCCTGATAACCAGAGCCATAGCACCGCCGATCATGAACATGATTAGCGAGGTAATCATGTATAAGGTGCCGATATCCTTATGGTTGGTGGTGTATACCCACCGCATGAATCCCTTGGCGGGACCATGATCCTCGTGGTGATCATCGTGATGATCTTCGTGTGTGGTAGCAGGTGCTGACATTGCTTTTAACCTCTTTTCAGGAAGAAACGTTTAATTCTGTTTGACGGCAGAGGGCTGAATCATGTCGCCCATCGCATTGCCCAAAGCGTTACGTTGGTAGGTCACCACAGCCGCCAGCTCAACCGGGCTTAGCGTGTCCTTAAAGGCGGGCATCATCATGCCTTTGCCGTTCAGCACCACGTCAAGGTGTTTGCCTATGGCACCGGTAGCGACCGGACTATGAGTGATAGCGGGGAACATGCCGGGGATACCTTCTCCACTGGCCTGGTGACAGGCCGCGCAATTTGAGTCGTACGCGCTCTTGCCTTTGGATACGAGTTCGTTCAGGCTGAATTCACGACTCGCATCGGCTTCGGCGGAAGCATGGGCTGACTTCTGTGCAGCCACCCATTCGCGGTATTCGTTTTCCGGTTTGGCGATGACCACGATTGGCATGAACCCGTGATCACGACCACACAATTCTGTACATTGCCCTCTGAATGTGCCTTCTTGTTCGATCTTGGCCCACGCCTCGGTAATGAAACCGGGTATGGTGTCTTTCTTCCAGCCCAAGGCAGGAACCCACCATGAGTGGATGACATCGGCTCCAGTAAATACGAAACGCACCTTCTTGTGGGTAGGCAAAACCAGCGGTTTGTCTACGTTCAGCAGGTAGTTATCTACGCTGGCCGGATTGATGCCCGAACCCACCTGACGGGCGCGATTGCTGTCGGCATCAAGTGTGCTGAAATAATCCAGTCCTTCATCCAGATATTCATACCGCCACTTCCACTGATAGCCCGTTACCTTGATCGTCAAATCGGCACCTGATGTGTCGTACATTTTGATCATTACCTTGGTTGCCGGTATGGCCATACCAATGAGTATCACGAATGGGATGATAGTCCAGATGATTTCCAGTTTGGTGTTCTCGTGGAAATCGGCGGCAATAGCACCTTTGGACTTGCGGTGATTGGCGATGGAGTAGACCATCAACCCATAAACCAAAACGCCAATGGCCACACATATCCAGAATATAACCATGTGTAAATCATGGACATCCCGACTGAGTTCCGTCACGCCCTCGGTCAGATTCAGGGCGTAATCGGCTTCTGCCTGCCCCCATAACAAGGCCAGCCCCGAACCTGCCAGCCATAATCTAAGTTTTTTCACGGTGCCCTCTTCTTCAAAAGTCGTAAAGGAAATTCTTTTAAGGTAATTATTTTTGATGGTCAGTTAGTAATTGGCCCAGCGTTAGGGCCAATATCTCCCGCTCGTCATCGGTCAGAAAGGAACCGACCTCCAGTTTGTGTCCATGGGAACGCAGAAACAAACGACGGGGGTGGTTTCGATTATCCGGTCTACTCCATTCAAGGACAAGCCACGCGCATGGGAAACGCGTGCTGACCTCCGGCTTGATTCGTCCTCGCTCCCAAAGCAGCGACCCATCGGACAGGGTCAAAACCTCTTGTATCCCGGTTTGATCCAGCGTTTTTTTCATGCCATACGCCAGCAACAGCCATTCGAGACCCGCGAACGGCAACACTGGCCACGCTCCCAGCATGGCAAAGGCGACACCCGTTCCAAGCAAAAACGCCAACGCAGCAGCCAGAAAAACCCTGGACTGAGCTTGGGTCATGGAGGCGTTGGCCGTCAATACGATCCGGTAGTGTCCGGCCACGGCATCGTGTTCTGTCTTAATCACTGCGATGAAACCATGTTCTGGAAATTCGCGGAGAGACGCCTGGCCTCTTTTACACCGACAAAAGTAGGTGAATTAAGCCCTGACAAGCTTCCATCCTTTCAAGCGCGTCAAAAGCGCGAGAATTTATCTTATGCACCCAGTACACGCAAGATTTCATATTGCTGATTCCGGGTAAAAATCGGGTGATCTTTTCCTGAATCCTGATCCGCATACGCCAATGCAGCCAGCAAAGGACACTCGATCAGTGACTTCAGAGTTTCCACATTGCGCTCTGGATAACTCATGGACGGGTCGACCAAGTTGGCTATCCATCCCAGACGGTTCACCGGGCATCGGGCAATGGCCCGGGCCGTTAGCACGCCGTGGTTGATGCAGCCCAAGCGGATTCCCACCACCACAATCACCGGAAACCCCAACTGTACCGCTAAATCAGCCACACTTTGGTGTGGGTTCAAAGGGACTTCCCAGCCACCTATCCCTTCCACCACCAGGCAATCTGTTTTTTCAGCCAGTGCCCAACAGGCCTTGGCGATGCGATTGATGTCCAGAGGGCAACCGGCTTCTGCGGCGGCGATGTGGGGTGATACTGCCGGTTCAAACACCCAAGGGTTGACCGTCGCATAGTCCAGCACTTCACTGGCTTGTTGCCGCAGAAATAAGGCGTCGTCATTAACCCAACCCTCAGGCGTTAGCCTCGCTCCGGTGGCCACCGGTTTCATGCCCAGTACGTGCAGGCCTTGTGCTTTGAGCAGACGCATCACCCCCGCCGCAACCCAGGTTTTGCCTATTCCGGTGTCTGTGCCGGTGATGAATATGCCTTTGTACTTCATGCTTTGCGGGAATGGCCCGAGATGATTTCGAAGGTCGCTGAAATGGCTTCCGCGTCCTGACTGGCCGGATAGGCATTCACCATGCGTTGCCAGGCCGACTTACCCTGCAAATGGCGTGGACGATCATGGGTCATGTTGCGTGCCCCCAATCCTTTCAACTCCCGCATCAGAGCCAATACGTCCGGGTATTTCAGGTTAAGAATGTCTGAATTCAGCGTGTACTCAGTCCAATGAACTGAATCCAGTGTGTGGTGAAATTGATCCTCAGGCGGAAAGTGGCTGACATGGGTGTATCCATCCACCGTAGCCCAGGCCGAACTGAGTTCATGCAGGGTGGCCGGGCCGAAGGTGCTGAACGCCAACCGTCCGCCCGGTTTGAGAACCCGATGGAACTCTAGTAGCGCGGTTGGAACATGGCTACACCACTGCAAGGCCAGACTGGTAAAGATGAGATCCGCCGAGCCATCGGCCAGTGGCAGATGTTCAGCATCTCCGCATACGTAGCGAACATTTTGGTATTCAGCCAGGTGCCGCCTGGCCACCTGCAACATTCCCTCGGCCAGATCCAGTACCACCATCCGGGATTCACGCCAATGCTCCCGCAACCGCCGGGTGGGATAACCAGTGCCTGCGCCCACATCAACGAGGGTAAGCGGTTCGAGGCCGGCCATACGCAGGAACAACTCATTTAACAATGTGTCGGCGACGCAACGTTGCAGGCCGGCCAGACCATCATAACGCTCGGCGGCCTGACCGAAAGATCGTCCTACCCATTGTTTGTCGGGCAGCCCCCTGTTCAGCGTCTGCATGACCTGCTCACTACGATGCCGAATCAAGGAAATCACATATCAAGCCCAGAGTGGTCTCCGGGTGGGTCAAAAACGGCAAATGCCCGGCAGATTCCAGCACATTAACCACACACGACCCGCCCAGTCTGGGCATAGCCTTGCCCAAAGCGCGTGGTGTCAGTCGATCCTTAGCCCCTAAAATCTGCAATACCGGATGTTTCAATCCGGCCAGAACGGCTCTGAGATCAGTGCTTTTCAGTATGCCTAACCCTCCTTCCAGAGCCGCCGGATCCGGTGGCGGACAAGCCAGTAATCGCTCGGCCAGTTCTTTGTGAAACACTCTGGCCTGATCCTGCCCAAGATTTTGCATCAGCAAAAATCGCCTCAGGGTGGCGGGATAATCGTGGGAAAAATCCTGGGCAAACCGCTCCAGCAGATCGGACTGCACGCCCGGCCAGTCGGTGTCTGAAGTGAAACGCGGGCTACCCGCCACTAAAATCAGCCGCCTGACCCGTTCGGGATGCTGATGGGCGATGTTCAAAACGATCAGGCTACCCATAGACCACCCCAGCCAGTGCGCATGTCGGGGTGCGGCCTCCAGCACAGCGCGGGTGACACTGGACAGACAATAAGAACTGATTCCGGGGCTATGACCGTGGCCAGGCAAGTCGATCAAGGTGACACGGAAATGCCGCGCCAGTTGGTGGGCGAAGTCCTCCCACACCGCACTGTGCATGCCCCAGCCATGAACCAGAACCAGATCAACCCCTTGCCCCAGGGTTTGGGTATACAAGCCCTCCGCCGGTTTCAACATACCGCCGCTCCGTTTTGATCCAGGTGGCGATCCGGCAGAAGTCGGCTCAAAATGGCATCCAAAGCCACTACCAAGGCGTCGATCTGGTGCTCGGTGTGCTGTGCAGACAAGGCAATTCTCAGTCGTGCCGTGCCTTTTGGAACCGTAGGCGGACGAATCACCCCTACCCAAAAGCCTTGGGAGGACAGCCACAGGCCGATTTCGGTAGCCGCAGAGTTAGTGCCCAGTACCACGGCCTGTATTGGCGTTACCGAGTCCAGCAAGCACTTCCCCCAACCCCGCTGCGTCAGTCCGAGTCTAAACCGGGCAATCAGCCTCAACAGTTGTTGCCTGCGCCAAGGTTCTTCACGAACCAACCGCAGACTGGTGAGGGTGGCCACCGCCAGGGCCGGAGGTAAAGCGGTGGTGTAAATGAAGGTGCGTGCCGTTTGAATCAGGCACTCAATCAACTCGGATGAACCGGCCACAAAGGCCCCAAATGTACCCATGGCTTTGCCCAGGGTTCCCATCAACACCGGAACGGCCTGATTCCCGGTCATGCCCCAGTGTTCCGTGCTGCCCGCCCCTCGCCCTCCCAATACGCCCAATCCATGCGCGTCATCGACAATCAGGCAGGCCTCATGGCGGTGAGCCAGTTCGGACAGGCGTGGCAGAGGGGCCAAATCGCCATCCATGCTGAATACACCGTCGGTGACGATCAGCCGATTGGATACCTCCTGGCCGCTGAGACGCTCGTCTAGTGCGTCCGTATCGCCATGCGGATAACGAATGAGACGCGCCCCGGACAACACAGCCCCATCCAGCAAGGAGGCATGATTAAGTCTGTCTTCCAGTATCCAGTCTCCTCGCTGCGCCAG
Source organism: Methylococcaceae bacterium (assembly GCA_051007495.1). Classification (GTDB taxonomy): domain Bacteria; phylum Pseudomonadota; class Gammaproteobacteria; order Methylococcales; family Methylococcaceae; genus CAIVXW01. The sequence goes on from JBPCSC010000556.1 coordinate 12,402, forward strand.
CGCCGATAACAGGCCGAGATTGGCCATGTACCCTGTGGAAAACAACATGGCTCGCTCACGTCCGGTAAATTCTGCCAAGGCCTGCTCCAGGGCCTCATGCGCTTCGGAATGGCCAGATACCAAATGAGCAGCACCCGCCCCCACTCCATAACGCGCACAGGCCTGCTGCATGGTGCTGACCACTTCGGGGTGGGCCGCCAGGCCCAAATAATCGTTACTGCTGAAATTGATCAACCGTTGACCGTCAACGATTACATCCACCTGTTGCGCTCCGCTGAGTACCCGCCTGACCCGGCGCAATCCGGCGGCATCCACTGCCGCCAGGCGTTCGGTCAGTCGCCGTTGCCAGGCCGGGGGGCTTGGGTCAGTCCGCAGTTCCCGCATCAGGCGTTTAATCCGTAACCGGACTGGCGCAACCCCAAACGCTCAAACAAGTGCTGATCGCGGGCGGCTTCAGGGTTTTCAGTGGTCAGCAGACGTTCACCGTAAAAAATCGAATTGGCTCCGGCGAAAAAACACAGGGCTTGCATTTCATCGCTCATGCCATCCCGACCGGCAGACAATCTGACTCTGGAGGTCGGCATGAGCATTCGGGCTACGGCAATCGTTCGCACAAACGTGATGGGATCCAGTTCACCCGTTTGCGCCAGTGGCGTACCTTCTACCCGCACCAAAAGGTTGATGGGTACGCTTTCCGGATGCCTGGGCAGATTGGCCAGGTTCATCAACAGAGCGGCCCGGTCGCGGGTGCTTTCGCCCATACCCACTATGCCGCCACTGCATACGTGTATGCCGGCTTCACGAACGCGCTCCAGCGTATCCAGACGATCTTGATAGGTACGGGTGGAGATAATGCTGGAGTAAAATTCTTCAGACGTATCGAGATTGTGATTGTAGTAGTCTAGCCCTGACGACTTAAGTTGTGCGGTTTGGTGATCGGTCAACATGCCCAGCGTCACGCAGGTTTCCAGCCCCAGGGACTTGACCCCTTCCACCATTGAACACACCTGGTTAATGTCACTGTCACTGGGGCTACGCCATGCAGCCCCCATGCAGAAACGACTGGCTCCCTGCTCTCTGGCCAGACGGGCGGCCTCCAGCACGGCCTCCAGCGGCATCAACGCTTCTCGGCCCAGGCCGGTATCGTAATGAGCACTCTGAGGGCAATAGGCGCAATCTTCGGAACAGGCTCCGGTTTTGATGCTGAGCAAGCGGCTAATCTGAATCTCATCAGGATCGAAATGCCGCCGGTGCATGCTGTGCGCACGAAACAGCAATTCATTGAAAGACAAGGCAAACAAAGCCTCAATTTCGGCCAGCGACCAGTCATGGCGCGTGATGGCCAAAGGGCCGGATGCCGGATGTTCGGCTGAATACATGGGGAAAACTCCGCTAGACAATACGATCAGATAAACCTTAGGGCATGCGGGCATACACCACACAACCCCGACGCAGCGAGTCATAGACACGCCTGGCGGTCAACCTGGAAAAATCAAAATGGTAAACAACTGGAAAACTATTGTACAGGATTGGCTATATCCGCCCACATGCCTGTTGTGCGGTGATCCCGGAGCACACGGGCTTGATCTGTGTTTGCCCTGTATGGACTCGCTGCCTTACAACACGCTGGCCTGCTCTCGCTGCGCCTTGCCGCTGACCAGTCGCTCAGAGCATTTACTCTGTGGACAGTGCCAGCAAGATCCACCCGCTTATGACTCGGCGGAAGCGGTGTTTCGTTATGAACAACCGGTCTGCCATCTGATTCAGGCTTTGAAGTTTGGCGGACGCCACGCGTGTGCCCGTACGTTAGGTCTGCTTCTGGCTGAACGGGTGTCGCAACAGCCTGAACACCCGGAGGTCATCGTGCCGGTACCCTTGCATCCGCGCCGTTATTGGGAGCGGGGATTTAACCAGTCTGCGGAAATCGCTACCGAACTGTCTCGCCACCTGGGCATCCCCATGGATGTCCATCTCGCAACCCGCATCCGTCATACGCCGGCCCAGGCCGGCCTTTCCGCCAAAGACCGCAAGCTCAATCTGCGTAAGGCATTCAGGATTCGCACGCACCGGTTGCCCGCCCACATCGCCATCGTCGACGATGTAGTCACCACCGGCACCACGGTTAACGAACTGGCTGCGGCTTTGCGCAAGGCAGGGGTCAGGCAGATAGCGGTGTGGGCGGTAGCGCGAGTGGGCACCTCCTGAGGCCGGCGATCAGGTCAGGCTAGGGGCAAATCTCTAATTGGGCGTACGCCAGCATCAGCCATTTCACACCCTCACGAGTAAAGCTGACTTGCACCCTCGCCTGGTTTCCTTCGCCTTCGTAATGGAGAATCACCCCATCACCAAAACGGGCATGACGCACCTGCTGACCCAACTTAAACCCCGGAGGTTGGCGCCCACGAGACACTGGAGTCGAACTTCCCGGCTTTGATGCTACGGGCGCGTGAGAAGCGGTTCTGGATCGAACATCGTGCAGATATTCGAGGGGAATTTCCCGGAGAAACCGGGAAGGACGCGGCAGCATATCCCGACCGTACAAGCGGCGACTCTCGGCATGAGAGAGATAGAGCTTTTTACGTGCGCGGGTGATGCCCACGTAGCACAAGCGGCGTTCTTCCTCCAGCCGACCGGTCTCTTCCAGTGAGGCCTGGCCAGGAAACAAACCTTCCTCCAAGCCAACGATAAACACCAGGTCAAATTCCAATCCTTTGGCGGCATGCAAGGTCATCAACTGGACGTGGTCATCTGCAACGTCTCCGCTGCTGTCTCCGGATTCCAGCACCGTATGAGAGAGAAACTGCTGCAAGCGCGACATACCTGGCTCATCCGCAGGCAGCATTTCAAACTGACGCGCCGCGCCAATTAATTCATCCAGATTTTCCAGGCGGGCTTCTGCCTGTTCGGTTTTCTCCTTGGCGAAATGGGTTTTCAACCCGGAATGTTGAATGATGTGCCGCACTTGCTCCCATAGTGGCCGCCCGGATAAATCATCGTCCATCATCTGCCCGATCATCCGCAAGAACTCGCTAAGACATAGTTCAGCCCGACCGGACAACAGCCGGTTCTGACAGAGTCGAGTGGCTGCCTCCCACAGTGAGCAATTTCCGTTACGCGCCTCGTCTCGAATCATGTCCAGCGTTTTGAGACCAATCCCTCGAGTGGGTGTATTGATGATCCGTTCAAAAGAAGGGTCGTCATGAGGGTGTGTCGCCAGTCGCAAATAGGCCAGTGCGTCCTTGATTTCTGCCCGCTCAAAAAATCTCAATCCCCCATAGACCTTGTACGCCACCCGCATGGCCTGCAACTTTTCTTCAAATTGGCGGGATTGGGCATTGGATCGGTACAGTATGGCCGCATCCCGGCAATGCCCACCTTCCTGACACCATTGGCGAATGCGTTCCACCACAAAATGCGCCTCCTCCTGCTCATTGAAGGCGGCATACACTGAAATTAACTCGCCCGTATGGCCCTCAGTCCACAGGTTTTTACCCAAACGACCTTCGTTACGGGCGATCAAGGCATTGGCAGCATTGAGGATATTGCCGGTGGAGCGGTAGTTTTGCTCCAGACGCACCAGTTGATGTTGTGGATAATCTTTCTGAAAGCGTTGCAGATTTTCGACCTGAGCACCTCGCCAACTGTATATGGATTGATCGTCATCCCCTACCGCGAACAGGTTTTGCCGTTCCCGGGTCAGGAGCCTCAACCAGGCATACTGAATGCGGTTGGTATCCTGAAATTCATCCACCAAAACGTGATGGAATCGCGCTTGATAATGCTCCAGCTCCGCTGGTGTGTCGCGCATGAATTCATGAGTGCGCAGCAGCAACTCGGCAAAATCCACCAGTCCGGAACGATCACAATGGGCTTCATACGTGCGGTATATCTGCTGCATTTGTTGCTGGAACGGGTCGTGTGATTCGCCCTGATGCCGTGCCCTTCGGCCTTCTTCTTTTAGGCCATTGATAAACCATTGCACCTGACGGGGTGGCCAACGGGCTTCGTCCAGTTCCATGTTTTTCATGATCCTGCGAATCAGACGCAATTGATCGTCGGAATCCAGTACCTGAAAAGCCTCGGGCAAACCGGCTTCATGTGCGTGCAGCCGCAAAAACCGGTGTGCCAAACCGTGAAAAGTGCCCACCCACAGCGAGCGAGCAGAAATTTTCAGAAGCTCTTCAATGCGGGTGCGCATTTCGTTGGCGGCCTTGTTGGTAAAAGTAACCGCCAGGATGCCATGCGGGGAAATGCCCTCCACCTGCATCAGGTAAGCAATGCGGTGAACCAGAACGCGGGTTTTGCCGCTGCCCGCGCCAGCCAGCACCAATTGAGCGGCTTGGGCTGAGGTAACGGCCTCACGCTGGGCAGAGTTCAGAGTAACAATGATGGGAGTAATATCCATACAAAATGATCAGTAAAAATGGGTTGCTTAATTCTAACCAAGCTTGCAAAATCGAATGGCCGGATGACGGCTTCGAAGTCGATCGGCCACTTGGGCTTAAGCAAAGATCTCCGCCTTGAGTTAAGGAAGAGGCTAGCGCGCACGGTGAGCGGTTTGTCGCCCGGGCGATGATCGAAATACCAATAATTAAATCAACGAGGACGCTACAGCAATGACTTTTGACATAAAAAGAGCCTTGGTTCGTGAATTCAACGTAGGAATCAAGGATCGCAATATCCGTTATGGCATAGGTGCAGCGGCACTTTTGCTTTCTGTTTTTCTTGGGGACATTTTATTGCTCGTAATTGGCGGCATACTGGTAGCCACCGCGTTTTTGCGCTGGTGTCCGGTTTGCTCCGGATTGTCCAAAAGCACGGTAGAAGCCTGCGAATCACCCGCCACAAACGATACCACAGACACTAATTCCTAAGTATCCTGCCCCCCCGCTACTTATACCAGTCTCGCACAACCAGCCTTGCAGGGTTTACCGCCCTTGAGGCTGGGTCTCTCCTTTCCCTCTCGCCCGGCCCGCCCGTTCCCGCAACAATAATTGGCCTGATTCCTGAATAAGTACAGTCATCTCCCTACAACCTCAGGTGAACTGTCATGAAATCGACGCTAGTCAAATTTTTCTCTGGTCTGTGCCTGGGCGGAATCATTCTGCTCATCCAGTGGCTAGACCCTAAAGGCCTGTACCTCAACCTACCCGGTTTGCTCTGGGTGGTGGTTGGCCCTTTGGGTCTGACTGCGTTGGCTCACTCTCCGCGAGCGGTGATGAATCTGTTCAGAAATCTTCCCAAACTCATGCGTACCGAATCACCGGTTGATCCTCAGGAACTGCAACTGTTTCTGCATATTGCCGAGTTGCATCGCATCGGTAACGCCCGTGCGGCGGAACAAGCCGCTCGCCGTTTGCAGGATCATCTGTGGCGTCAAGGGGCTGAACTGGTATTGCAGAGAACTGCCGCAGAAGATGTCACCCGCCTGCTTCAGTGGCGTATCGCTGCCGTGCGGGATCATTACAACGAGGACATCCGCATGGTTCGCACTCTAGGTGCCTATGCTCCGGCCTTTGGTATGTTGGGTACCTTGATTGGGCTGATCAGCATGATGTACGCATTAGATGCCAACGACCTCGGCAAGATCGGTACGGCCATGGGATTTTCCATGCTGACCACTGCGTACGGATTGGGCCTGGCCAATTTGCTTTTCAAACCCATTGCCAGTCGCCTGGAAAAAGGCTGCCGGGAGCAGGTCACCCATCTTCAGGTACAGATCGAAACCATCCGTATGTTGCAGGATCGCAGCCACCCGAACGTGATCCGCGACTACTGGAATGCCTATCAGAATCGGGCCGAGATTCCGGTCGCACCTACACCTGCGGCCCCCCCGGCACTGCGTTTGGTTAAAGCTTCAAGCTAGAGGATACACGCCATGTTATACATACACCCCAGACGGGAACCCGTAAAAAAACCCACTCCGGCCACCCCACAGCCTCACCCCGCCCATTGGCTGGAAGCCGCAGTACATGAATCAGATGAATCAACTGAAGGCAGTAACTGGCTTTTGAGCTATGCCGATGTCGTCACTCTGTTGTTTGCTCTGTTTGTGGT
>JBPCSC010000557.1:0-7892 GCA_051007495.1 Methylococcaceae bacterium
ATTCCGACCGAGCGATCCTGATCCAGACTCAGCAAACCTTTAAGCAGTGTGCGTACTTCCCGGTAGGGTGAGCGGGAGGGAATCTGTTGCAAACACGATAGTACGTCTTCGTCTTGACCGGCCGTGTAGGCGTTAAGGGCTTGAAGTATGACCGGGTATTGTTTGGCTATGGGGTGGTCGGCGGGAAAATGACTGAGCAGTTTTGGGTCGTCCAGAGCCAGAATGGCCAGCGTTTCCAGTGCTGGACGGGCCAGACCTGAAGGTTCAAGGATCTCGCTGACGGTGTGCACTTGGCTGGCCAGTTTGGCATACTGGCCCGTTTTGAACAGCCAGCCCGTGTAACAGGGTGCCCATGGGGATTGTTCGGTCAGCCTGGCTTGCGTTTCCCACAATATGATGGACTCCGGGTGCATATCCTTGGTGGCCAGTTCCACGGCGCGTTCTCTGTAGGCGGTAGCCAGTTCTTGATTGAGTGCCGTGTCGGGTTTGGTTTTGATCAGTTCTTTGTACGCGTTAATGGCTTCTTTGAACCGCCTTTGCTCCAGCATTTGCCGGGCCTGGGCCACGAGTTGATCGTAAGTGAGTGATGAGCGTGGGGAGTTTTTCATCTGGGAATGAGGGAAATGGGCTTGCGTGCCCTGAAGTGCTGATAGTGGAGGGCTATTCTAACGAGTTAACAGACAACTGCGAAGCACGGCAAAGCCACTAATCAATACAAAACGCATGGGTCGAGTTAAGTACCCATCCCTTCAATCTGAAATAGAACATATACTATGAATCAAATTTTTATCGGTCTGATGTCGGGCACCAGCCTGGATGGCATAGATGCCGCGCTGGTTCGGTTTGATCTGGAAGCAGGCAGGGAAGTACCGGTGCTGCTGGGGTTCAATTACCAACCCTTTTCGTCAGCCCTGAGAAATCGACTCAAGACGTTTTGTTTTGCTGAATCCGTAAGCCTGGCTGAATACGGCACTCTTGATGGCTTGATGGGCCAGTTGTTTGCGGAAGCGGCCAATGGATTGATCGAATCTTCAGGCCTGGATCGGCGGCTGATTCGAGCCATAGGCAGCCACGGGCAAACCGTCTATCACCAGCCTGAGGGGCATCATCCCTTTAGCATTCAGATAGGTGATCCCAACCGCATCGCCGAGTTAACCGGCATCACCACTTTAGCCGATTTCAGACGGCGTGATCTGGCCGCAGGCGGGCAGGGCGCACCGTTGACTCCGGCGTTTCACCAGGCTGTTTTTGGTTCTGAGTGTGAGAATCGGGCGGTGGTGAATATAGGCGGGATTGCCAACCTTACGTGCTTGCCGGCTGATTCGGCTTTGAACACGACAGGGTTTGATTCCGGGCCGGGTAATACATTGCTGGATTTCTGGGTGCAGCAGCATCTGGATCAGGCTTATGACCGGAACGGCGAGTGGGGGGCTTCAGGGCAGGGTTCGGTGGCGTTGGTCAACGAGTTGTTGGCCGACCCTTACTTTGCAAGATCAGCCCCTAAAAGCACGGGGCAAGAGTATTTTTCAGCGCGGTGGTTGCACAGCCATCTGGAGCGGCATGAGGTGTCAGCGGTGGATGTGCAGGCCAGTTTGCTGGAACTGACGGCCCGGAGTATCGCCGACGCACTACGGGTGGCTATGCCTGATGCCGGACAAGTGTTGTTGTGCGGAGGGGGGGTGCATAATCTGGCCTTGGTGGAGCGTATACGCCACAGGATGAAATGCAGTGTGGTGACGACCGCCCATTACGGTGTGGATCCTGACTGGGTGGAGGCCATAGCCTTTGCCTGGCTAGCCCGACAAACTCTGGCCGGATTGCCGGGTAATCTGCCCAGCGTGACCGGTGCCAGGCATCCGGTCGTGCTGGGAGGTATCTATCCGTGATGAAGTGGATTTACACGTTGAAAGACGACCCACAACCGCAGGTGGTGGTGGCATTGGGGTTACGGATGACAAATTGCGAGCCAGTCAAATCGTCTTTGTAGTCGATTTCGGCTCCGCTCAGGTACTGGATGCTCATGGGGTCAATCAGTACGGAAACGCCATTTTTTTCGATCAGGGTGTCATCTTCGTTCATGGATTCGTCGAAGGTGAATCCATACTGGAAACCAGAGCATCCGCCTCCGGTGATATACACCCTGAGTTTCAGGTCGGTGTTGCCTTCTTCGGTTATTAACTCACAGACTTTGTTTGCGGCATTGTCTGTAAACAGGATGGGGGTTTCATTCATGATAAGAGTACTCACATAGGGTTGGTGGGCTGAAAAGCGTGCGCGGGGGCAGATTGTAACGACAGGTGGGGGCATCTGATAGCATGAGCAGAGCCCAAAATGAGGCGGGAATAAGCAATAAAAAGATCCGGGTGACCCTCGGTGATCGCCCGGATCGGTGGAATGGATCAAGACAGCTTCCTTGCTGCCAGAGTCCGGGTGTTCAAGCCGGATACTCTACTGAACCCGGTGAGGTGTAAACCCTCTCCGGCATCAGTCGGAACCCCTGGAACCGGGTTCGCAACGTATATCCCGCAGACGGACAGAAAAACGATCCGCCTGTGTTCTTTGGGATCCGGGTACCCTTGATCCTGGAATGGGTAGCCCATGGGGGTAGACAACAATCTAGTCTTCCTGTGAGCTTGACTGCAATCAGTAAACCACGATCCGAGACAATGGTTTTTCGGTTACAGTCGTTTGGCTGGGAATGGCTAAATCCTAACCGTCCTCTCCCGTGGGTTCTACAACTTCATACGTCACTCTGGCCAGACCAGAACGCAGAAAACCCAACTCCTCGGCGGCTCGTCGAGACAAATCCAGTGCCGGCCCATGTTTGGAACGGCATCGGTCGTTCACACGAACCTCAATGCTCCTTTTATTACTGACATTGGTAACACGCAAACGTGTACCGAAAGGCAGGGAACGATGCATGGCGGTAAAACCGCGTTGATCGAATCGTTCCCCATTTGCCGTACGCCGACCTTGAAAACGGTCGCTGTAGTAGGATGCAAGCCCGGCATGGGCCTGAATACTGCTTTTGTGGGTAGCCGATTTGGCATGGCCCCACGTACAGGTAGATGCTAAGTAGAGCGACAATATCGATTGGACTATCAGTCGTTTCCTGGGCATCCGTCACCTCCGTTCGGGTTGTAAGTGAACGTTGCGAAACGCGATAATAATCGAAAAGACTAAAAAGACAACCCTTCAAGCCGTTTTGGAATAATGTTTTTGACGAAAAACTGCCGCTTTCAGAGTAGGTTCAGCGGAAAGCCCGGGCATCTTTACAGAGCGTGGGCATGAGTAAACTGGCTACTATTTTAGGCCCGGATGGTCCTTTTGCCGCGCATCTGGCCGGTTTTCAACCCAGACAGGTGCAGTTGGAAATGGCTTTGGCAGTGGAGCAGGTTATTCAGTCCAAGTCGGCTTTGGTCGCCGAAGCCGGTACCGGCACCGGCAAGACCTTCGCCTACCTCGTGCCGGCCGTGCTGGCCCAACGCAAAACCCTCATTTCTACCGCCACCCGCACCTTGCAGGATCAGTTATTCCAGAAGGATTTGCCTGTTGTCCGCAAGGCTTTGCGTCTGCCTTTCGAGGCGGCCATACTCAAAGGGCGCAGCAATTATCTGTGTCTGTACCGAATGGAAAACACCCTGGGTTTTAGCAGCCATCACGGTCATGCTGAGGCCATCGCACTGGAGGCCATACTCAGGTGGAGTAAAAACACCCAAACGGGTGAAATTTCTGAGGCGGTTAATGTGTCGGAATCGTCTACGTTTTGGCCCTCGGTGACCTCCACGGTAGATAACTGCTTGGGGCAGGAGTGCAGTTTCTACGAAGACTGCTACCTGATGAAAGCCCGCAAAGCGGCTTTAGCGGCGGATATCGTAGTTGTCAATCATCATTTGCTGTGGGCGGATTGGTCGCTGAAACGCACGGGTTTTGGTGAAATCCTGCCGGATACCGATGTCATTGTAGTGGATGAAGCCCATCAGTTTATGGAATCAGCCACCCAGTTTTTGGGGTTGAATGTGTCGTCTCATCAGTTCAACGAACTGTGCCGCGACACGGTAACCGAAACCCTTAAAGAAGCCAGCGACAACCGTGCGTTGCCGCGCTGTGCCGAGCAACTGGAGCATGATGTGGCTGAGTTGCGCCTGGCTTTGGGCGAGCACACCACACGACGGGATAGCTGGAGCCGGGTCGAGGCTGAACCCTTGGTCAATGCTGCGCTGGAACAAGTACAAACCCGACTGACCGAACTGGAAGAATTGCTCAAACCGTTAACCGGCCAAGCCAAGGGGCTTGAGTCCTGCGCCCGGCGCGGCAGCGAACTAAACGCGCAACTGCAAAAATTTCTGCACCCGGAAGACACCGAGACTGTGCGCTGGTTTGAGACCCACCGCCGGGCGTTCCACCTTAAACGCACCCCGCTGGAGATCGCCAACGAGTTTGGCGAATTTCGCAAATCCACCCGTGCCGCCTGGATCTTCGCCTCGGCCACTTTGACGGCCAGTGGCGAGTTCGACCATTTCGTGCGTCAATTCGGGCTGAGTGATGCGAGTTGCCAGGTTTGGGACAGCCCGTTCGACTACCGCTCCCAATGTCTGCTCTATCTGCCCCAGGCCATGCCCGAGCCATCATCACCGGAGTACATCCGCGTGATGGTGGAACGATCCATCCCCGTACTCACTGCCAGCCAGGGCCGGGCTTTTCTGCTATTCACCTCGCACCAGGCTTTGAACGAAGCCGCTCACCTGTTGGCCGGACGTCTGGACTATCCCTTATTCATACAAGGCAGCCAACCCAAAGGGGTGTTGCTGGAACTGTTCAAGAAGTCCAGGCACGGCATACTTTTGGGTACGTCATCGTTCTGGGAAGGGGTGGATGTCAAAGGGCCGGCTTTATCGTGCGTCATTATCGACAAGCTGCCTTTCGCCTCGCCCGGTGATCCAGTGCTGAGTGCGCGCCTCGACACACTTAAACGGGCCGGCCAAAATCCCTTTATGGCCTATCAAATCCCGCACGCCATCATTGCCCTTAAACAAGGCGTGGGGCGGTTGATCCGTGATGTAGACGACCGAGGCATATTGATGCTGTGCGATCCCCGTATCGTGAGCAAGGCCTATGGCGAACTGTTTTTGGACAGTCTGCCCGCCATGCCCATCAAATGGGATATCGCCGATGTGGAGCGGTTTTTCGAGCAAGAGGGCGTAGAAACCAGGGTTTGAAAGGCGGGAATCAAGCGCGAGCGCAGCCTTGGTGACCGGCCCGGCCAAATTAACGTTACGTATACTAAAATATGTCTGCGTTAAAACAATTATGACTGTCCTGGTCTTTCACTGAGTGACGCATGCTCTCATGGATTGAATCTCGCATTGCACACGGTCTGGTAACAGCCACCCTCCCGTTCGGTCGCGCCGATCATTGCAGGTTTTGACGGGAAATAATAAACCGGGAAGCGCAGGGAGAAGCGTCTGTCCGGGGATCTTTTCTTTTTCCCGTCTTAGTGTGCGGAAACCCGGACGCTGCCTTCCTTGGCCGCAACTGGCGGGTGAGGTTTACTCAAAGCGGATCAAAGGCCCTGTGAGATGGCCCAAATGCGCGGGGGCCTGGTCTTTTCCATCCAGTTTGATGACGGCCAGCAGCCTGACCACGCCGTCAGGGGCGCGGGCGGCTTGTACGACTTCCCCCAAGCTTTCGGACAAGCCTTCAGCGTAAATGGGTGTGCCGGGGCGAGGAACCTCCGTGCTGGCTTCCAGAGTAGCCAGAAACATTTGCCGCTTAAGCTGCCCTCGGTAATGCAAACGGGCGATGACTTCCTGGCCGGGATAACAGCCTTTGCTGAAACATAGCCCGCCCAGGCTGCCCAGATTCAGCATTTGTGGAATGAACGCCCCAACGGTGGGTTCGGTGATCCACGGAATGCCGGCCATAACATCCAGCCAGTGCCAGGTGTTGAGTTCGGCAGGCTGCACGCCGGGGCACTCGGGCAGGGTTCCGAGATACACGCCCCGAGTTGAACCGGATGCAGGAATCGACATGAACACACCTTGATCCGTACTCTGACAGTGATAAAGCGAATCAAACGGTTCCATACCCAAACCTGAAAACAGCCGGGCCGGATCACCCGCCAGGCCTGTTACCGGCAGCGTATCGCTGACATTGGTCAGTTCAACCTTGCTGCGCAGACGGTATCGGCTCATGCCCGTCATGACCGACTCCAGCGTGGTTGTCGGTACGATCAAATAAAACACTTCTTTCCAAAACACCAGCCAGAAAGTGGCCAAAGCCCGGCCTTTGGCATCACACCAGGCGGAAAACAGACCTGTGCTTGCTGAAACCGGACGCACGTCGCCGGTTAAAAGATTGCCCAGAAATGTTCGGGCATCCGCGCCACTGACGGCTATCACGCCCAAGTCCGTTAACTCAACCCGAATATCATTTATTTCTGCCATATATCGTCCTCCTCGGAACCAAAGCACTGAGTATACTCTCTGCACGCCTCGCAACTCGGCGAGCGGCAAACCCTAACGCCGGTGCGTAGGCATAGTTGGCGGTAGAAAAACTTTTTCCACCGCATCCCCTGTGTGTTCCGGGCATACAGTTCGGGAAACCACTGCGCCAGCAAGTCGGACAGTACCTGCCGGTCGGCCAGGCCCAAGTCCTGCCACAAGTGGTCATCACCCATGCAGCCTGTGGCTACGGCGTGGGCCAGCCAGCGATTATCCGGGCTGTTGTCTTGACCATGGGCCAGCAACAGGTGCAGCAAATCATCAAATTCATCGTGATCGTAATGGCGGTTGCCGCCACCGGTCTTGCGGTAACTGGCCGGGATGTCAGGAAAATGCCGATCCAGCAAGGCCAGATAGCTGTCTTCTTCCAAACCAAAACGCGATCGCCCGACCATGCGCGTGGAGGTGCGGGCCATGTCCAGGGCTGAGGCATAGGCGTGTACGCGGGGATCGCAAGGATCACGGGCGTAGGCCAGCAACGGTTGATAGTGACCAAAGCCCGCACGTACTGGCTGAACGGCTTGCCGATGTCCGGCCCAGGCCGATGGCGGGTTCATCAGGCCGCCACCGCAGCGTGGGTGTAACACTGCTTGGGGCAGATTTTGGCACACGCCTCACAGCCTACGCAGTTCTCTACGTGGGCTATCGACATGACTTTCTTGTCATACTCGCCTTCATCATCGTCGTCGTCGTCATCTAAAACCGGATGAGCCAGTTTGATGATGTCACCGTCCCCACTCAAGCCCACCATTTCCAGAACCTCACGGCCACACACTTTGTAGCAGCGCCCGCAACCGATACATTTGTCTTGATTGATGACGGATACGAACTGGGGCGTCCACAGTTTGCCGCCGGGTAAGGTCACAGTGAATGTGTTCATGATCATTGCCTCATGAGGATTTACGAAATGCGTCCAGTTCCCGGTACGCCTGATAGGTTTTTTCGGCTACTTCCAGGATGCGCTCCCAACCGGTCGGCAAGTCCTCAGACAGATCATGCAGATCCATTTTGAGGGCCGTGGCCTGGGCAGTAAGTTTTTTCAGTTTTGCTTTTTGATCGTCGCTGTCGGACATGTCACCCCTCCACTCAACCGTATTTCGCTACTTCGGTGTAGCGGTCTATCATTTCAATTCCTGCCGCAACCAGTTTCTCTCCTTCTTCCGCCAGGTTTGCCATGGTAGGAAAACCAAAGCGGTGTACGTCTCGCAGTTGTTTGTTGACCACAATCAGGCGGCCGGCAATCAATACCTGGCGACCAAAACCTTCGTGGGACATTTTCATCATGGGCGTTACCATCACGCCACTGGCGCGTTCTATGGCCAGTCCTACCGCGTTATAAAACAACTCCAACCGCCATAAGGTTTCGGGGTCTGGATCGCAGATTATGGG
>JBPCSC010000558.1:0-2318 GCA_051007495.1 Methylococcaceae bacterium
CCGATACGCTATTCCAGGCCAATGCCACTACAGGGTATTGCGCCAGAGCATTGAATCCAAATCTGTAGGTGCGAATTTATTCGCACCTACCCTGAAAATCCACGTTTTCAAACATTCATCCCCCCCCAAGAGTATTAATGCCATGAACTCAGTACTCAAAAGCATTCAGGGTTTTTCTGCCGCCGAGGAGTTTTTGGACTTTTTCGGAGTGGTATATCAACCGGATGTCGTGCATGTTAATCGCCTGCATATTCTCAAGCGATTTAACCAGTATCTGTCCCGAGCACCTATCCCTGACGAACTGGACGAAGGCTCGGCGTGGGCGCAATGCAAGGCCTATCTGACTCAGGCCCATGACGATTTCGTTCATTCAACGGCCACCCAGGAGAAAGTGTTCAAGGTTTTTCAGGATCAGCAAGGAAAAAGCATTTCCTTAAACCAAATGAAAGTCAGTTTGAATACCCGTAAATCCACCAGTGAGTAATCCATGTCCAAACCACAAAAACATGTTTTCGTCTGTGCCCAGACTCGCCCGCCCGAACATCCCAAGGGTTCGTGTGGCAGATCAGGAGCGGCACCGGTTTTCCAAACCTTTATGCAGCAATTCGAGCAAGGACAGTTGTATGGTCGTTATGCCTTGACTACTACAGGTTGTATCGGGGCGTGCAGCGAGGGTCCTACGGTGCTGGTGTATCCCGAGGGCATCCTGTATGGCAAGGTTCAGCCTGAAGATGTGGCCGAAATTATTTCCGAGCATCTGCTTAATAACAGGCCAGTGACTCGCCTTTTGGCACCTGAAAACGTTTGGGGATAAGCGGTATGTCCGGTCGGGGCCTGGATCAGCGGGATAGTTTTTATGCCGGTCAGGTATCAGCGGAAGCGGCTGAATTGCTGGAAGCCGCCATGCAGTCGTATGGAGACACTGCTCGTGCAGAAGCGTTGCTGCATGAGGCAGAGATCCTGGCCCCTGACGCGCTGACAGTATGTTTTTCTCAATACAAGTTTTTCTTCTATAAAGGTTTGCTGGCACAGGCAGAGCAGGCCGTTCGCCGGGCACTGTGTCTTTCGGCCAGGCAGTCGGGATTTGTAAATGAGTATACAGAACTGACATTAGATTCTGCCGATTGGCATTGTCATGATAGTCCGGCGCATTTCTATCTGTTCTCCCTGAAGGCTTTGGCTTTCATCCGCCTGAGACAGGGCGATACCCAAACCGCTACCACCATTCTGAACAAGATCAGCGAACTGGATCATCACGATACGGTAGGTAGTTCCGTAATCGGCTCATTAGTGGCCGCCGTCTGAATTTTTATTTCTTTTAAAACAAAAAAGCACGAGGTAATAACCATGTCCCTGTTGACCCTACTCCCTTCTGGCAAAACTGTTCAGGTTGAAGAAGGCACGCGATTGCTCGACGCCATAATGGCGGCCGGCGAAGAAGTGATGCACAAATGCGGAGGCAATGCCGAGTGCGGAAGTTGTCATATTTTTATACAGTCTGGAAAGAAGGGCGTATCCAGAACCCAGTCGCCCGAGCATTCACGCCTGGATGCCATGGTGGGTGTGGGTTCCAAGTCTCGCCTGGCTTGCCAGTGCACGGTGCTGGGCACCGAAGACGTCACCGTTGAGCTATTGGGTTTTTCCTCCGGGTTCTAGGTATGCCACTCTACGACTACCGTTGCACGGGCTGTGAACAGACTTTTGAGTTGTTGACCGGCTTGAATGAGCAGCCAGATTGTCCAAACTGTGGAACAGTTCGAATGGAGCGATGCGTGTCACTGACAGCTCCAACCGGTAAAACAGCCGGTATGCTGAACAGGGCACGAAACCAGGCGGCCAGGGAGGGGCATTTCAGTCACTACGCCCCGTCGGAGCGTCCAAAACAATCTCACCGATAAAGGTTCAATATGACAACACATGTCAAAACCACCCAGGATGGACGCAAAGTAGAAGTGATCGGCACAGTCGTGTGTCTGGCAGGAGTCAGATAAGCTGACGATCTGGTTCCGGTGGATCGACATCCCAATCGGACGGCCATACTGGCCGCTGTGCCGAATGCAACCCACGTCGCAGGGAGACTGCCCTTGACGGCAGTTGAGGCTGAAATGGCCCAATTGGCACTGGATGAAGCAAGAGAAAAAGAAGGGAATTCCCCCAGGATGCTTATGGAGCGTATTCGTATGACCCAAAGGAACGCACTCATACATAGGGAATGACTTGCAGAAAAAATCTCAACAAGGGTTGACATAAGAGGAAGTGGAATTATAATGCACGTCTTTCCCGGCGGTTGTTGGGGTTCTGTAGAAAAGAGATCAAGC
>JBPCSC010000559.1:0-1686 GCA_051007495.1 Methylococcaceae bacterium
GCGTTACGGTATCAAATTTATAGCTGTAAGCACCTTGCAACAAGAGGGTATCCGTTCCTGCACCTCCGTCAATATTTTCACCTTTGGCCAAATCAGTAGCCAGGCCATATACGAATATATCATTGCCGCTGCCCCCTATCAGGGTGTCGGCACCGGGGCCACCTGTGATGGTATCGGCCTCTGTACCCCCCATAATAATATTGGCTCCTGAATTACCCGTAAGGATAACTGCCTTAGCGTAAGCCGAAGCATCCAGTTTTACATCGGTTTTGTCGCTGATTACTTTTCCGGATAAAACCGCTCCCAGCATTATTTCTTCAACATTGGTGAGTGGTGCATCCACTGGTATAGTAAATGTTTTACCTGAGGTCATGCCTACGACCAGTTTGTCGTAGCCATCGCCACCATCCAGAGTATCGTTGCTTGAATTCAGGCTGATATCATCAGTTCCCGTAATGACCAGCAGATCATCACCACCATTTCCTTTAATCAGATCGGCGGCAGCACCGCTGATGATAATGTTGGCTGCATCGTTACCCAAAATAGTAAGTGGTGCAGACTGGGCACTGGCATCGACTGTAATACCTGCCACATAGCCTCGTTTTACTGGTGTTTCTAAGGTATTGGTATCACCGAGACTCATCGCGATCTCGATAATTTCGACATTCATAATGCCGTCGTGGATAACAAAGCTACCTGCAGCAGTGGCTATGATGCGTAAGGTATCCACCCCACTATCTCCGTTAACACTGTTCAATTCGCTGGACAATGTGCCCAAAGCCGCTGGACTATCCACGAAAATTAAATCATCGAAACTGGTAGCGATTAAAGGCACGTTAGTCAGTTTATAAAAAGCCTCACCGGTAATGGCCATGATACTGTCTCCTTGCAATGGGTAGTGATGAAGGGTTTTGTGGCATTGGGATTATATGAACCCAATGGACATTAAACGCCAAACCGCCCCGAATTGTTTGGAACTCGGGGCGGTTGGTTTTGGTGGGTGTAGGGGTGTTAATCAATCAAGGCAGGTGTTTTGTCCGCAGTAATTGGAAAAATCACCCCCGAACGGCTTAAGCAAATGCCAGCAGACCGCCTGCTCCTGCAGTGACTGTAGTGGTAAGACTGCCTCCACCCACAATAACAACGGCCTCGTATGCTTGAGTAGCTGTTGTTGCGTCACCATCATAAACTACCAGCAAGTCCAGGTCTGTAACGCTACTACCCCCTACGAAGGTATTGGTGCTGCTTCCGACATAAGTACCTTGGATCACCACAACTTTGTTATCAGCCAAGGTTGGCCCACCTGCTGTTGCTACAGTGCTTGCCTTTGCTGTGATGGTATTGACGAGAACATTAGCGGCCGCCGTACCAGCAGCCGTGCCCGTATAAGCCGCCAAAGCCAGCACATCCCCGGCACCAAAGTTGGTGATAACGTCAAATCCAGCGGTAGAAACTGAGTTAGTCGTTGTTGCACCAAGAGCAAAGGTTCCACTATCAGCCGTTGCGGCCTGAGTAACTGTGTCAGTTCCAGTGCCAACATCGATCTTATCAGCACCCGCACCACCGGTCAGGGTGTCATCTCCCGTATCACCGTTGATGATGTCGGCACCGCTACCACCAACCACACTTTCAGCACCTGTGCTGCCGGTGATCGTAAACCCTTCAGTCTGACCGGTCAGTTTCACC
>JBPCSC010000560.1:0-1209 GCA_051007495.1 Methylococcaceae bacterium
ATGTTCAATAGTGCCTTTTTTCTAAAGGGTGATTCCAGGGAACCTGAAAGCGCGGGGATATTTGGTGCGTTAAGTGGTTCTTTCTTTACATTGCTTGTTACGGTGGCTTTGTCTTTGCCGATTGGAATTGCTGCTGCAATATATCTGGAAGAATTTGCGCCTAAAAATAAATGGACTGATTTAATAGAAGTAAACATTAATAACCTGGCCGCAGTGCCTTCTATCGTTTTTGGGTTGCTAGGTTTGGCTGTGTTTATTAACTTTATGGGTTTAACTCGATCGTCTCCGTTAGTGGGAGGGTTAATTCTAACCTTGATGACAATGCCGGTAATCATTATTGCCGGTAGATCCGCACTTAAATCTGTCCCTCCTTCTATTAAGGAAGCCGCTCTGGGCGTTGGGGCTTCTCCAATCCAGGCAGTTTTCCATCATGTATTTCCTTTGGCGATGCCGGGTATGCTTACAGGGGCAATAATTGGACTGTCGCGGGCATTGGGTGAAAGTGCGCCCCTGTTGATGATCGGTATGGTGGCATTTATTGTGGATATACCTGGCGGTATCAGGGATCCTGCCACAGTTCTGCCGGTACAAATCTATTTATGGGCAGACAGTCCTGAAAGAGCCTTTGTTGAGCGTACATCCGCCGCCATTCTTGTTTTGCTAGGGTTTCTTATTTGCAT
Source organism: Methylococcaceae bacterium (assembly GCA_051007495.1). Taxonomy (GTDB): domain Bacteria; phylum Pseudomonadota; class Gammaproteobacteria; order Methylococcales; family Methylococcaceae; genus CAIVXW01. The sequence continues at coordinate 681 of JBPCSC010000560.1, forward strand.
GAATGGTCTGGCTGTATATTTAAGAAAGAAATATGAGAAAAGATGGTAGTAATGGAACTGAATGGATATTTATACCACATCAGCACTTTGACAAATGAATACCCGTACACATTAAGCCTGGAATTAACACCATGAATCCGCGTGACAACAACAACGAAACCTCCTACACTCGTGATCACACTGAGACTGTAGGTGATATCTATAGCGATAATGCCAGAATTACTTGCCGTGATGTCAATGTATTTTATGGGACGACCAAGCATGCAATACAGAATGTGAGTCTAGACATTGCCAGAAACGAAGTAGTTGCCCTAATTGGCCCATCGGGATGTGGAAAATCGACTTTCCTAAGATGTCTTAATCGTATGAATGATACGATCCCGGCATGCAAGGTCAGTGGTGATATACGAGTAGATGGACATAGTATTTTCGATGAAGACATGGATGTGGTTCAATTGAGAGCCCAAGTAGGTATGGTGTTTCAAAAGCCAAATCCATTTCCAAAAAGCATTTATGACAACGTAGCTTA
>JBPCSC010000561.1:0-8221 GCA_051007495.1 Methylococcaceae bacterium
ATTCTGACCTTGTATAACGCTCCTTTGTCGTTGGTGACAATGGCATCGGGACTTACTGTGCGTATCACCCCCTCAATATGCCCGAATTGGGAGGCATCGGGCGTATTAAGTGTCACCCTGACCGACTGTCCTTCATGTACATAGCCGATATCCTGTAAGGGTAGTTTGGCTTCTATGACCAAACGGTCATCTACCGGGACGATCTCAACGATAGTTTGACCGGGTTGAACGACTTCTCCCCGTGCCGCTACGACCAAGGTTTTGACGATCCCCTTCACCGGTGAACGCAATATGGTGCGTTCACGCGCTTGTTTGTATTTCAGGGCACGCTGGGACAATTCGTCGTAAGAACGTCTGGCATCAGTCAGTTCTTCCCTGGACTTTTCGGCTTGAGTGGCCAACATGGAGGCCATGCGTTCCTGGGCTTCTCTGAGTGCGGCCTCAATCCGTGGCAAAGTGGCCTGATCGGTGTCAATCTGTCCCTGCAGATTCTGAAGTTGCCGGGCCAGATCAAGATGAACCATACGATTGGTCAATTCTTTTTTGAGCAAGCCTTCACTGATGTGCATTTGTTCCTGTAGCAGAGCGAGCGATTTTTTGCTGCTTTGTACTCTGGCCTGTAATTCTCTGGCCTCTTGTTGACGCTGCTCAATCAAACTCTTTTGTATTTGCAGATCATGTTCCATGCGGTTTTTTCTGGTTTTGAAGGTTTCCTCGGCTTGTGCAATCAGTTGTGGATTTTCCAGCTTCAATTCGTCAGGAAACCTGGGATCACTCTTATGCTCAATCTCGGCTTCGAGGCGCAAACGGTCTATGTACAGGCTTTGTAAACGAGAGGTCAGTTCTTCAAATTCCGAACTGGCCCTGACCGGATCCAGCAAAACCAGGGCTTGATCCTGCTCTACCCCATCCCCTTCCTTGATCAAAATTTCTGCCACGATGCCGCCTTCCAGATGTTGCACCGATTTGACTCGGGTCATAGGCAATACTTCGCCTATGGCATTGCTGACCACGTCCAGTGGAGCCACAAAAGCCCACAGCAGCAGCAGCGACATGAGCAAACCACTTATCGTCAGTTGTCGGTGGGTCATGGGCATCTCGGCCCAGAGTGTCAGCAATCGTTCTATCATCGTTTGACCTGATCGAGATCCAGACACTGTCTGGCAGTCTGGAGTATGACGGGATCGTGAGTGAAAATGATGAGGGTTTTGTGTTGATCCAGCAGGTAGGTCAGGCATTCGAATATCAGTTTCATGCCATCTCTGTCTAAACCTTCGGAAGGTTCATCCATGATGACCAATGCCCCATCTACAGCCAGGGCGCGGGCCAATGCCAGCCGTCTTCTGAGTCCAGGTGCCAGATTGCGCCCGCCTTCTTTGAGTTGAAATTCAAGTCCTTCTGGCCACTCATCAATAAAACGAGCCAAATCAGAGCGAACCAGACACTCCCTCAAACGAACGTCGTCCAGTTCAGGGCAGGCCATTAGCAGGTTGTCCCTTATGCTGCCGTCTACAAAAACAACCTCCTGGGGGACGTAGCTGATCTGTTTGCGCCACCAGATCGGAGTTAGTTGGCGCAATTCCACCCCATCGGCCAGAACCTGCCCGTGGGTGGGTTCAATCAAACCGGCCATCATTCGGGCCAGCAGCGTTTTGCCTGAGCCATTACGTCCGGTAATGGCAAACATCTCGCCCGGACTGATTCGTAATGAAATGTTCCGGAACAACGGGGTCAGGAAACCAGTGCCGTGGTAACCCAATTCACGCAATTCCAGTTGACCATGAAAGCGCGGCAGAGCAGTTCCTGTGGTGGGTTCTATCGGTAACCGTATCAACTGACGGGCGGCGGCTATGTATTGATCGGCTTGCCATAAACCCGGCCCTATGCCGATCAAGCGCACGAAGGGTTGCAAAGCACGTGCGGCAATCAGGTTGGCACCGATGATTGCACCCACACTTAAATCTCCCCCTACGACCAAAACCGATCCTACGGCTATCAGTGCAATACTGAGTAGAGATTGAAAACTCTGGGATAGAGAAGCCTGATTGGCGTGGCGCAAGGCTAATTCCTGCCGCTGTTCTCTCAGTTTCGTGGTGGCATCTTCCCAGCGCAACATCATTTGTCGCTGACCACCGAATTGCCGGATCGTGTCGGATGCCTGATGAGTGGCTGTCGTCAGTTGGCTGACTTTCTCAGCCATTTGCGTGAGTTCTCGGGTGCGTTCTTGTAATTGGCTTTGAGTCCAAATACTGATTAAAGCCATGAGCAGGCAAAATATGACGGCGACCAAGGCCAGCATCGGCGATAACAAGGCCAACACCAGGAGGAATAGCAGGGAAAACGGCAAATCGGATAAAGCCGTCAGGTTGGGTGCACTCAATACTTGCTCAACCTGTTCCAAATGGCGCAATAACACAGTTCGTTCACCAATAGGGCGTGACTCCAAGGCCGTAACACGGGCCGTCAGCAATAATCCGTACACGCTATTGGCGAGACGGGCATCGTTATCGCCCACAATTTCCTGAGCCAGTTGAACCCGAAGCGCACGCAGAGCAAATTCAGCCGCCAAAGCCAAAGTGGCACCTGCGGTCAGTGTTACCAGCGTGGCGGTCATGCCGTAAGTCACGTAACGGTTAAGGATGAGGATCACATAAAGAGATGATCCCAACCCCAGCAGGTTAATCAGCAAGGCGGCTATCACGACCCTGAAAGAGGCCATGGGGTTACGTTTAATGCGCTGTAGCAGCTCATTCATGCGGGGGGATTTCCAGCCTGGATGGCTTCGGGAGCCGGTTCGGTTTTTCTCATATCGACTCCACCCCGCTGTCTGTCGCCTTGCTGCCAGGCCATGCCCTCTTCACCAAAACGCACCCAGACTTTTTGCCAGAAGGTTTGCGAGGCTTTTTTCAGGCTATCTTTGGCATCAGTAGTGAAAATGCTGATTTCGTACCGTGCCGTCCACTCCTCTTCATAGCGCACGCCCCGGAAGTAGGCTTTCGGTTCCTGCCCGGGTTTGATGGGTAGGTAATGCGGATTATCCATCATGCAATCGCTGATCAAGGCCAACACTTTTTGGGGATCATAATGAGGTGGAACATCAATCGTCAGGGTATTTTTGGAATAGGCCGCACGGCTGAAGTTGAACAACTGGGCGGCTGAGATTTTGCTGTTCGGCACGGTCACGATACAGCCGTTGTCGTTCAGAATTTGAGTGGTACGCCAGGTAATGTCCGCCACCTTGCCGGATACCTTGTCATAAATGATGCTGTCACCAATGTTGAAGGGTCGCTCGATGTTCAGCACGATACCCGAGAAAATGTTGTCTATATTGGCTTTGACGGCCAAACCAATAATCATGGCTGTTGCACCTGTGGTGGCCAGCAGACTGGTGATGGGTTGGTCGAACACGAACGCGGTTAGACCAAAGATTGCGAACAGATAAATGCTGAAGGTTGTGAGCGACTTGACCGAGTCCGGTACCTTGCGTTTGGCTTTTAGTTCAAGGGGATCCCACATAAACCGCTGAACCATAATCGAAGTCAGACGAGCGGCAATGATCCACCACATGATCGAATAGCCCAGTTGTATGCTTTTGGTGGTCTGGACTGGCCAGCTGCCCAGGGAGTAGTCCAGAACCAAATTGCCCAAAGACATGAGCAGCAAAGGCCATCCGAGTAGCCTGAGTCCTATGGTTTGAACCTTCCAGAACTGAGCGCGGCCTGGCAGGTTGTCCAGTACCTCAGCCAAAATTGAAAGAAGGAAGGCAAAAATACCCATGTACAGAAATGCACTGGCCGGAATGAAATCTCTCAGCCTGACCGAATCGGGCTTGAGCAGTACACCTTGATCCATCTTGGAGAATGCAGGCAACTGTTTGCCGAAGCCCACGAATAAAGGATCACCCAGACCGCTGCGGCTCATGGTTTCTTGTGAAACCCAGGCGTTTTCTATGGCCCAGCCGTTGACTGGTGTCAGCACCCGTTCGCTTTTAAGAGAGGAGGCCAGCGGATCATTGTCCCCACCGCCGCCCATGCTGAGAAATGACATAACTTTGGATAAGGCTCCACCGCCTCCGCTGTCGCTTTGTGAAACGGAAAAACCCTTCTTTTTGTATTTTTCTTTAAGTGTGCGGTTATCCAGCAAATTCAGGCCTAGCACGTCGGTGACATACATCATGTTGTTCCGGCTTAGTGTGGCGTGATGGAAGGCTATTCCGACCAGTTCATTGTCGTAAGCGCGTTTGGAGTCCGTATAGTTCAGATAAAACTTGCCTCTGAGTTTGTACAGTTTGTACTGCAAGTCTCCATCCTGTCCTTGATTAACCGGTTCTTTCAGGGGGATGTCTCCTACTCCGTTAGTAAACACGATGTCTTGAGGCTCCACCTTGCCGCGCCAGCGGAACCACAGCCAGGCTTCCAGTTCTGCCGTGTTGGTTTTGGGGTCGAGATTTACCACCTTGCTGATTTTTATTCCGGTGTACACCACGTTGGTTTTGTACATGAAACGATCATTGACGTACAAAGCCCGACCTTCAATGACCTCTTGCAAATAATTGACGATGGCTTCGGGATCAATGGGAGAAAGCTGGGTCAGGCCGGAAATCAAATCCTTGCCGTCAAAGTTGCCAATCCAGACTGAAGGCATGCTGTTGCGCTTGGGGTTCAATGCCATCGGGCCATTGACACCGGAGCGGGTTTTGTCCAGGCGATCCATCTCCAGAAGTTGCTCGCGTAGTTTCTGACGTTGATTGACTATGGATTCCTCCTCAGGCAAACCGAGATCCGTCAGCGTATGAGCCAACACCGAGATGCCGTCTATGGCTTGTATGGCTACCCAGTCCGGGGCTTCTCCGTAGGCGGTGATATACGCGCTTCTGGCTCGCTGGGCTGATTCTCCGGCCGTATCAAACAACAAAGGGGTGGTGAGAAGAGTGCCTGTCAGCATGGCGGAGAGTGAGGAATCACCTTTCCATGCCTCCTCCAGATGATGCCGAAACGCTAAAGTGGCCATGTTTCTAAGGCCTATGATGCGATTTTTGACATTGCTGCCGCGAAGCCCGGCAATGATTGAGGCACTGTCTTTGGCGTCACCGACCACCAACAGGTAACCGATCAACTTTTTGTCATTGATTTCACGGGCAAATTCTTTGACCCGGTCTCCTATAGAGGCATCGTGTACGCCGTACGTCCATTTGTAGAGTACCTTGCTGCCGAACCGCTGCATGGTTTCGTCGTAGAGGTTGGCGGTGCGTTCGCCTTCAGGTGTGGCGGGATGGATGATGTTGACGACTTTTTCACCCAATACGTTACGAACATAATTAGCCAGGAATCGGGTTTCAAAGGTAGTGTCAAAACTGGTACGAAACACCCAGGCTTGTTCCGGGTAACGGGGTTCGTCATAAGGGGCCAGGGTGATCAGCGGCAATTGTTCAGCCTGATAAACGCTCTCCAGTTCCCTGACTTTGTTGTCCGACCAGTGGCCTATAACCCCGACCGCACCCTCACCGGCGGCCTTTCTGACCAGATCGGCTTCATTTCCGACCTCGGCGGCTTCATCATAAAACACCAACCGAACCGGTCGGTCTCCCAGTTTGCGTTCCCGGTTGAACTTGCCGGCGTATAACTCGGCGCCTTGGCGAATGGATGTCCCTATGACCTGGTTCTCACCGGTAAACGGGGCGATGACCGCCAGTTTGATGGGGTGGGCATCCGAGCGGTTTTCAATGACGACCTGAACCAGCGCGGAAACCGCCATGGCCAGTATGGCCGTGAGCGATACGATGAGGAGGAACAGTGTTCTTTTGGGAAGCTGGCCTATATCGGCCCATAGTTTCTGGAAGAAATTCATGGTGCGTACGGATTTGGAATCGAAGTAGCAAGAACTTTTTGGCCGTATGGATAGGTCGATTGCGAGGTGTTTAACAGTCTAATAAAGAGATAAAACACGAACAATCCACACTATGGATGATGAAGTCAAAATGGAGCATTCAGTTTACGGGAATCCAGGCCCTGATAAAGCACCTGAACAGGCCGTTCAGTGCGGTGGAATAGGTGGTGCGTTAGCCGACCGCTTATAGCAACTCCAAAAGTAATATGTCTTACAGGCTGTTGCATGTTGATCGACCTTTTTCGAGCGTCTCAATCACTGATGCCGTGTGTGGCCGCATGCCTCGCCACAACTCAAATGCCAAGGCGGCTTGTTCAACCAGCATTCCTATGCCATCGACACTCCGGGCGGCCCCGGCTTTAATGCCCCATTCCACAAAGGCGGTAGGCTGTTTGCCATAGGCCAGATCGTAACAAATGCCCTCATGAGCCAGAAGATGTTCCGGCAGTTCCGGTAACTCGCCGGTCAGGCTGGCTGCTGTGGCATTCAGTATGAGGTCGAATGTTTTACCCTTGAGTTCTTGAAGTGGACTGACGTTAATCCGGGTGAAATCGGCAAATTCCATAGCGAGTTGTTCGGCCCGCGCCAAGGTGCGATTGGTGAGCGTGAGGATGGCCGGCAGTGCTTCCAAAAGGGGTAACAGTATGCCGCGACTGGCACCGCCCGCGCCGATGAGGAGGATGTTCCGGTCTTGCAATGTAATGCCGAGGCGCAGGGTTAAGTCCCGAACCAATCCGGTGCCGTCGGTATTGTCTCCGTGTAATGAACCATCAGGACAGAGCATGAGGGTATTGACGGCTTTGGCTCTCAGTGCCCTGGGGCTTTTGGTTGCTGCGATACCATAAGCCAGTTCCTTGAGCGGAATTGTGCAGTTGAGTCCCTTGCCCCCCTCGGCCAGAAAAGAAGCCAACTCAGATTCGAATTGTTCGGGTTTGACATCCCGTCGGCCATAGCACAAAGACTGGCCAGTTTCTTTGGCAAACAGCGTATGAATCTGCGGCGACAAGCTGTGATCTATGGGATGTCCGAAAACGGCGTACTGGTCGAGGTCTGACATGGTGTCACTTTGTGGTGGTGTGAGTTATGAGCGGGTGTGGGTGTTTAGCCACTCGGCCACAGTCCGGGCGTAATAGGTCAAAATCGCATCGGATCCAGCCCGTTTGAGTGATAACAGCGATTCCAGCACAGTCTTTTTTTCATCCAGCCAGCCATTCTGGGCTGCCGCCTTGAGCATGGCGTATTCACCACTAACCTGATAGGCGCAGGTAGGAACTCCAAAGGTATCCTTCACTCGACGGATGATGTCCAGATAGGGCATACCCGGTTTAATCATGACCATGTCAGCACCTTCTTCCAGATCAAGTCTGACTTCCCTCAGTGCTTCGTCGGAATTGGCTGGATCCATCTGGTAGGTGCATTTATCTCCCCCAGCCAGATTGGCGGCAGAACCCACCGCATCACGAAACGGGCCATAGAACGCTGAGGCATATTTGGCCGAATAAGCCAGTATGCGGGTATGTTGATATCCTTCGGCCTCCAATGCGTGACGTATGGCTCCGATGCGTCCATCCATCATGTCGGATGGCGCGACAATATCCGCTCCAGCCGCCGCGTGTGAGAGGGCCTGACGCACCAAAACAGCCACAGTCTCGTCATTGATGACATAGCCACCGGCATCAATCAGGCCATCCTGCCCGTGTACGGTGTAGGGATCGAGCGCGACATCGGTGATGATGCCCAGAGTGGGGCAACACTGCTTGAGTGCCCGCACGGCTTGCTGCACCAGGCCATCGGGGTTGTAGGATTCCTCTGCGCCTTCCGTTTTTTTGTTCCTGTCAACGACTGGAAACAGGGCTATGGCTGGAATACCAAGTTCACACACGGTTTGAGCCTCATCCAGCAGTAGATCAAGGCTTAAACGAGACACGCCGGGCATGGAAGCAACCGGTTCGCGTATGCCTGTTCCCTCTCGCACAAACAAAGGCTGAATGAGGTCTTGCACCGTTAGTGTGTTTTCCTGCATCAGGCGACGGCTGAACGCATCTTTACGCATCCTCCGGGGACGTGCCTTGGGATAGGTGGCGTGAAATGGAATCATCTGATTTTACGTTATGTTGTGAAGCAGACTGTGCATGAAACCCGGCATCAACGAGACAAAAACCGGCGTTTAATCGCGGCTTTTGGGTTCATAGCCATTCTCTAGGTTTTAAGAAATGTTGATAGAGATGGTCTTCGGGGCTGCCGGCTTCCGGTTTCCAGTTATATTGCCAGTGCGCCACAGGGGGCAGAGACATCAGTATGGATTCCGTTCTGCCTCCTGATTGCAGCCCTTTGA
>JBPCSC010000562.1:0-1112 GCA_051007495.1 Methylococcaceae bacterium
GCATTACCCGGAGCGACGAAGACTTCGTTAACTCGGGAAGATTGCGCCATTTTCCAGGCCAGGGCATGTTCGCGGCCACCGCCGCCGACTATAAGAATTTTCATGATCTTCAACCTATTGGATTGTGTGAGGATAGCGAGAGGATGTCTCGCAGATAAGTGATTCCACCCAGTTGTTTCATTTGTTTGAGTATCCAGGCTTGTCGTCCCCGTACGTAAGGGCTGGGGTGATCCACTTCGAGACGTATCGGGTTGGGTAATACGGCGGCCAGCAAAGCCGCTTCAGAAGCCGTGAGATGAGCGGCCGACTTGTGAAAGAACTGCATGCTCGCGGCCTGAACACCGTAGATACCCCGGCCAAACTGGGCAATGTTGAGGTAAATCTCCAAGATTCGCTGTTTGGGCAGGATCAGTTCCAGGAGGATCGTCAGGTAGGCTTCCAGAGCCTTGCGAACATAACTCTGATCCGAGTACAGGAACAGATTCTTGGCCGTCTGCTGCGACAGGGTGCTTGCCCCCCGGAGTTTATGCCCGGCTTCGTTGTTACGCAGTGCCTGCTCCATGGCCGCCAGATCGAAACCGAAATGTTGATCAAATAGCTGATCTTCGGCGGCCACTACAGCCAAAGCCGCAGTCGGCGCGATCTCCTCCAAAGGGATCCACTGCTGTTGAATTCTGAACGACTCATCCCTCTCCCGGTACGCCTCAAGTTGGGCATGAAGCATAAACGCGCTGACTGGAGGCGGCCACCACCGCAACATCACGATGGGCAACAGCGTCAGCAGCAGTCCACACAGCAGGAATTTTCTTACGATTTGAATCAAGGGAAGGCCGAGCAAAAATCGGAGGCAAGGTTAGAGACACAATCCTGGAGCGTCAACCGCAGCCTCTACATTTACAAAAAATGATAATATCCGCGCTTTATTTCCGCCCAGCCAGATTATCCGGAGGTTAGCAGCGTTATGGCAGGTCATAGTAAATGGGCCAACATCCAGCACCGTAAGGGTGTACAGGATGCCAAAAAAGGTAAATTATTTACCAAACTGATACGGGAAATCACCGTATCCGCCCGCAGTGGTGGAGGCGATTCCACCAATAACCCCAGGTTAAGGG
>JBPCSC010000563.1:0-2440 GCA_051007495.1 Methylococcaceae bacterium
TCCAGTTGTTCGGCCCAGTCTTCATGGATGAAGCCCCGCAGTAAATCTTCAATGACTTTCGGGTGAGAAAAGATCTGTTTGTAAGAGCCGTCGTGTTCAGGTTTCATGTGATTCAGCGGGGTTGGGCCAGCTTGCATCGTGATCCAAGTCACCGCATCTCAAGCCATGGTGGAATACGCGATCAACAAAAACCAGGTCGCAACCCCGCCACCCGAGAAAATTCGCCCACATTGGCGTTAACCAGAATGCACTCGTTGGCTAGCACCTGCGCGGCAATCAACATGTCATTTGGCCCGATTGGCAGGCCAGATTGTTCGAGTGTCAAACGCAACTGTGCATAGGCGCGATCTGCGGGAGCATCGAACGGCAACACATCCATTACCGCCAGAATCGATTCCACCTGATTCGTCAAGCGCAGCGCATTCCGCTTCATGGCACCAAACCGCAGTTCAGCCGCCACGATGATCGACGTGCAAACCGTCGCCTCGCCGCGTGCCGCAATCAGTTGGGCAATCCTGCCTTGCGGATGACGCACCAAATCGGAAAGAATGTTTGTATCCAGCAAATAGCGCAACTGCGTCATAGCTCGACAACATCCAGTGCCAACAACCCGGTATCCACATCCGGAAAATCCTCATCGAGTGTCGGCAAAGTAGCCAGTGTCGCCAACAATCCCATTCTGCGTACAGGCTCGATAATCAGGCGGCCATCTTCCTTCCGCAGGATGGCCTCCTTCCCCTCCAACTCGAATTCACGAGGAATATGAACCGCTTGATTTTGTCCGCTACGGAACAATTTAACGTGACGTTCTGCAAACATGACAACACTCCAAATCAATTGGCGAAGACGACCAAAACGCCATCTGCCCACTTGAAACACCACAGCACAACCCAAAGGTCGCACGTGTTAGTCGGTAAACGGAACACAAAATGGTTGTCTGCATGACTTTTACAAAAACCCAAACACTAACCGCCGCGAACTAACCGCACCGCGAAGGTATTGTCGCGGTTGACGTAGCCGTCGACATTGCCATCGCCGAAATCGACAACCCACGCGTCATTGGGCTTGCCGGCATACGGCGAGGACGACCAAAACCATGCGGACTGCGTAACGGGAAAAGCCTTAGGATCTATGGCCGGGGATACCCGGCTCCTGTCGACGATACTGGCCAGTTCTTTCACATTCGGCAGCCGCCAGGCCACTCCGGTGCGGGCCCCTTCTGCGGTCGCTCGTCGCAGGGCGTTTTCATGGGTATAGGTTTTGACAGAACCGGTACAGGTGCTCCCGTTGAAGCGCATCCCCTCGGCACAACGACGCCAGATCAGGCCGGTTTTGGTATCCGTCACTTCCTGGCCATCCGCCGACACCACAAACCGGTCAGCCGCCTGCACTTCCAGCACCGATAGACACAAAACGCCCAATGACATCCGCATGAACCGGTAAAAACAAGACCGTCGCTGCATAAGCATACTCCTGTGTTGATGAGTGATTTACAAAAAAGAACCCGGCATGAACCATTCCTGGATTTCACGCCGACGCACACCGTGACGTAACCATCCGGTTTGTACCACGACCACATAAGGCTGACGGGCCGCACGGAAATACGCCAGCAACGAACCGGTCTGCCCGACAGGGATTCTGGCTTGCAAGGCCGGATTTCTACCTTCTTGCCAAGAATACCATACCGAAAACCGGTTACCGTGCTGAATCAATACCCTGGCATCAGGCCACGCCTCGCGTGCAGCCTGAATCTGCTGCCCCAGCGTCACGCCTTGCACGACCCAGCGCGGATGTAATGAACCATCCGGCCATAAGTCATACAGCAGCGACAAAGCCGGAAATTCAGCCCATAAACGATGGCGCAGACGAACGCTGTTGGCGTGGGAGAAATGTCCCCAATAGCTGGCCAGAACCGCATGAAGTTGAGCCGGTTCAGGACTGTTCAGTTTGAGACGCAAGCCCCCGCAAGACGGGAAGCGGACATGCCGACGCATCCAATACCCCAATTTGGCCCGGCAATGCTGCACCACCCTGGGCCGCACCAGACGGTAATGCGTGAAGACGCGATAGCCTAGAAAATCGATTCCCTGACTCAAGGGTTGCATCAGACCATACACCGGTACACCCGAGCGATCAGAGCTGTATTTGAGTGATAGCTGCAAGGTTTCGTCGAGAAAGCGGGCAATCGCCTCCCGCCAGGTTGCGAGCATTGCCGGATCATCAGCCAGCAGGACGAAATCGTCCACATAACGGAGGTAATGACGGCAACGCAGTTGGTGTTTGACAAACTGATCCAGCGCATCCAGATAGACATTGGCAAAAAACTGGCTGGTCAGATTGCCTACCGGAATGCCACAGCCAGGCCGGGCATGAGCCAGTCGTTTGTGTGGAGGTAAACGGGCGGCAGCGGCAGGGTCAGCCACCACTTCCTCGACTCTGG
>JBPCSC010000564.1:0-1173 GCA_051007495.1 Methylococcaceae bacterium
TGTTCCAGCCAATACCCATCGAAACTAATGAAATCAGGGGCAAACTGATCCAGAATTTCTGTATAGCCGGATTCACCCAGAGCGTCTTTGAATTTGAGTGCCGTGGCATAACCGCGATCGCGGTAATTATTCAGACGGTTGAGCAACAGGGGAATCTGGCCGCAGTAGGCTCGATTCACCGGCAAACTAATGACAATCCGTTGAGGGGATAACCCACAGCGCAGGATGATTTCCTCGAAATATGCCCCGTGCTCCCTGTCCACCGCCAAAATATGACGGGGGTGCACTTGCAAAAACAGGCTTCTTACTTCATGTGAAAACACCAGAAAGTTCAGCATATGTACGGTACGACTTAGTCGATCCAGATGAATAACCGTGTGATTGGGTATTTCGTTATCTTGAGACCGTGTGCGAGAACCCGACGCCAAAGCATTAGCGAGACTTGAAGGCATGTGAGCCGGTTCATCAACCACCTTCAAAGCGGCATTATATGCAATAACACGAGAAACATCGGTAGGCTGGTAAACCGGTTGCAGAATACTGCCAAACCAAACCCCGTCACACTGACCCTCCACTACCTGCCCTTTCAGCCTTAATGGCGGGTTGGCAAGACCCTGTTCCTCTATAAAACGCTGATTAAAATACGCGACCAATTGCTGCAAGGGCATGATAGTGTCCACCTTTAAGTTATGTGATTGTATATTTACTGGATTCTGACGCTGCCGGTCGTACCCAGTTTCTTGCCGTCCAGAGTAGGCAAAATGGCATCATTCAAAACAGAACCATTACCGATGTGGTTATATGGAATGACCGGAGTAGCGGGATCGAATGCGGCATCTATGGATTTAACTCCGTTATCGGTACTTAACCCAAATAACCCGGTAGGCCCGATAACGCTGTTGAGTTTTAGATTAACCTTGGAAGCCGCCGTGGGCGACCCTACTACGGAGGCCAGTTTGCTCAGTATCAGCAGTTTGTCGCTGCCTGTATTGGGAATAAGCCCCTTAAACGTATCAGTAGACCCTGTGTAGTTTTTACGCCATTGCAGCGTCTGGGTAGACCACAACGGATAACCGCCGATCTGGATATTATCCAGAGTTGGGGTATATCCATCTATACGCACATAACGGTAATCCTTGGCATAACCTGGATTCCAGTCCGTACTTTGCTGGG
>JBPCSC010000565.1:0-15071 GCA_051007495.1 Methylococcaceae bacterium
AGCCTGGGGCGAGGTGCTGGGTGTGCAGGACATCTTCATAGGTGTTAACGCAGTCGACTATTCCGGTTACCCCGACTGCCGCCCGGAATTCATCGCCGCATTCGAAAACCTGGCCAATCTGGCGACCAAAAGCGGCATAAAAGGCAAACATTTCATCATACATGCCCCCTTCATACACTTGGGTAAAGCCGAAATCATACGCACGGGTATTGAGTTAGGTGTGGATTATTCCCACACCATCTCCTGTTACAGTGCTGATGCCGACGGCCTGGCCTGCCGGGTGTGTGATGCCTGTCGACTCCGTGCAAAGGGTTTTATCGAGGCGAAAATCCAGGATCCCACCCGCTATAAAAATTAAACATTGCTCATGTCGGAAACAGTCCACATCTACACGGATGGTGCCTGCAAAGGCAATCCCGGCCCCGGAGGATGGGGGGTGATTTTGCGTTACAAACACATTGAAAAGGAATTGTTCGGTGGTGAACCGCATACCACCAACAACCGCATGGAACTGATGGCGGCGATACAAGGACTCGAATCCCTGAAGCGTCCTAGTCAGGTCATACTCACCTCCGATTCCCAATATTTACTCAAAGGAATCAACGAATGGCTGCCTAACTGGATACGCCGGAACTGGCAAACCGCCACCCGTCAACCGGTCAAGAACGTCGATCTCTGGAAGCGTCTGGCAGATGCCCGGGATGCACACCAGGTAGACTGGCAGTGGATCAAAGGCCATTCGGGTCATCCCGACAACGAACGCGCCGACCGACTGGCCAATCTGGGTTTGCAATCCTGCAATAAACATCAGGCCTAAACTCCGCCCCAGAACATAAAATTTCCCCGCCCGCCATGATGACCCGTATGCCTTTTTCCAGTCGCCATATTCACCTCAAACCTTTACCTATAAACCTTCTCTTTACGTTTTATCCCGCGCCACCCTTGTTATAACGAAGCCGTAACACTACAATACGCGCCTTTTCCCGGCACTTAGGTGCCTCTCCTTGCTTCACCCTTCACCGGGGAGGCTCCACAATCCGAAAGGAGCATCAATGCGACATTACGAAATAGTTTTCATGGTACACCCCGATCAGAGTGCCCAGGTTCCCGGTATGCTGGAACGCTACAAAACTCAGATCGAATCCACTTCCGGCCAAATCCACCGTTTGGAGGATTGGGGTCGTCGGCAACTGGCCTACCCTATAGCCAAGCTGCACAAGGCTCATTATGTGTTGATGAACATTGAATGTGATCAACCCACACTGGATGAACTGGAAAGCGGCTTCCGCTTCAATGATGCGGTGCTGCGCAGCATGACCTTGCTGCGTGACTCAGCCATCACCGAACCATCTCCCATGGCTCGCGCAGGCCAGCAAGACTCCCCATCCCACCTTAGAGATGACGATGACGACAGTGAAAGTGAAAGTGAAAGTGAAGGTCTAGAACCTGAAATCACCGCCGTAGAATAAACACCGTCACCTTTAAGACCCTAACCCAAACTGGATCACTCATGGCTCGTCAATTCAAACGTAAAAAATACTGCCGCTTCTCTGCTGAAGAAACCAAGGAAATCGATTACAAGGACATCGAACTGCTCAGGGAATACATTTCTGAAACGGGCAAAATTGTTCCTAGCCGGATCACCGGTACTAAAGCCAAATATCAGCGTCAACTCACCAGTGCCATCAAACGTGCCCGGTTTTTGGCTCTGATTCCATTCTGCGATTCCCACGCTTAAGCCTTGACCTCCATCTGACTGATTACAGTCGTGCGCCATCTGGCCCGTTTCATCATGACCGGTCGTATCCACGCAGCGGGTACGGTTCTACTCTTGACCTTCCTGTCTTGGGTATTGCCGCTGCTCAGTCTGTTTGCGGTGGCGGCACTGGCTTTGCCGACCCTGAGAAACGGCCCGCGCGAAGGCGGCATCATTGCCTTGATCGCACTCATAGGCCTGGTGACCTTTGGCGGTTATCTACTGGGCAGCCCAATCAATGCACTGTCCTACGGCCTGCTGCTTTGGGGACCGGCCTGGATGACCGCCTCAGCCTGGCGAGTCACCGGAAAAATGTCTCTGGCTGTCATGGTGGCTGCGGCGATAGGGATCATGGCGGTATTGGTCGCCTACGTTCTTCTGGATAGCCCGGCAACATTCTGGATGGATACCTTCCGGGAAATCGCAGGTTCCACCCTGGCGCAAGCACCCAGCCCTGCTGATCGGGATGACCTGCTCAGCAGTTTCATGGGTTTTGCCCCCTATCTAACCGGTCTGGTCGCGCTGGGTTCAGTCGTCAGCCTGACGCTCAGCCTGTTCATGGCGCGGTGGTGGCAATCCATGCTGTACTACCCGGGCGGTTTCGGAGAGGAGTTCAAAGCACTCACGCTGCCCAAAAAAATGGCTTATGGCGTGATCGCGCTGGTCGGGGTGGCTTTGGCCAGTTCTGGTGTGATCGCAGAACTCACCTGGAACATCATCCAGCCGTGTTTCGTTCCCTTCATACTCAGCGGCTTTGCCGTACTGCATATCGGGTTGGGCGCACGAAATTTCTGGCTCTACGGTATCTATGTGCTCTTGCTGATCGTGCCTTACATACTGCTGCCAATACTGATTCTGGGCTTGGCCGATACCGTGCTGAATATCCGTCAACGTCTAACAAAAAACTGAAATGGGGCTGATTTTGCGTAAAACGCATGATTCTCTGCTTCGTTTAACTAACACATTTCTAATTGAGGTATTGAACCTTGGATATCATTCTTCTTGAAAAAGTAACCAACCTGGGCAATCTGGGTGAGAAAGTCACCGTCAAGCCGGGTTATGGCCGTAATTACCTGATCCCCCAAGGTAAAGCCGTAGTCGCCACGGCCACCCGTCTGGCTGAATTTGAACAACGCCGCGCCGAACTGGAACAAAAAGCCGCCGAACAACTGGCCGCTGCCGAGGCCCGTGCGGCTACGATAGGCGCGATCAAGATTGTCATCCGCCAAAAGGCAGGTGATGAAGGCCGGTTGTATGGTTCCGTGAGTGCCAAAGACATCGCCGAGGCCGCTACCAAAGCCGGTGTCGCAGTGGAAAAAAACGAGATTCGTCTGCCTTCCGGTCCCTTGCGCACGATTGGCGATTACGAAATCAAGGTACAGTTGCACGGCGATGTAATGGCCGTTCTAGCCTTGAATCTGCAACCGGAGTAAGCCTCACTGAGAGGTACACCGGCGGAGGGGGGGTGGAGAAACCACAGGGTGTAAACCCACACCCCACCTCCTCCGTTTACTCGCCCGATCTCTCCGATTTTCAGCTTCACCGTGCCGCCCGTACAGTCACTGCCAGCGATGGCAGTTCCCAAGCTCAAAGCCGTCACCCGCATCCGGATGGTTATTTTTGCGCTTGCCCCTATTCACTGATTCGGGTATCTGCCATGCGTTTTGTTTATTCGTTACTCTTTTATTGTGCCCTGCCTCTGGTGATGGTGCGTATGGCTTATCGTTCTATCCGCCTGCCGGCTTATGGCCATCGCTGGAATGAACGCCTGGCTCTGTATGGTCGCCCCAATTTTCCTCTCAAGTCAAAATCCGCCCGCTTGTGGTTTCATGCGGTTTCGGTAGGCGAAGCCGAATCGGCCTTCCCGCTGATACGTGCCATTCAAAACCAGTACCCCGACCTTTCCATACTCGTCACCACTACCACGCCCACCGGTTCTGCCCGGGTTATCGATACCTTGGGACATACCGTAGAGCATGTCTATCTTCCCTACGATCTGCCTGATTGTGTCGAGCGTTTTCTGGCCCGGTTCAAGCCCTCTTTAGGCATCATTATGGAAACCGAAATCTGGCCCAATCTCTACACGGCCTGCCTCAACAGGAAAATCCCGCTGGCTTTGGTCAATGCCCGTCTGACCGAACGATCGGCCCGTGGCTACGCCTGGGTAGGAGGCCTCATCAAAGTGTGTTTGCAGGCGGTTTCGTTGTTGGCGGCACAAACCCTGAGCGATGCCCAGCGTTATTTACGTCTGGGTATGGATTCACAGCGTGTCGTCATTACCGGCAACATCAAATTTGACGCCGAACTCTCACCCAATCGCCTGGCTGAAACCCGTAAAGCCAGAGAGCTGCTGTTTGGTACACGACCGGTGTGGATAGCCGGTAGCACCCACCACGGCGAAGATGAGCATGTGCTGGCGGCACACAAACTTTTGCTGTCGCGTTACCCTGATCTGGCCTTGATTCTGGCACCCCGTCATCCTGAACGCATGGACGCAGTAGCCGCACTGATTACAGCCATGGGCCTTACTCTGAACCGCCGTAGCCAAAATAGTGACCGACAAATAGATGAATCGGTATATCTGCTGGATACCCTTGGAGAACTCAAATTTCTCTACGCAACAGCCGATGTGGCCTTCATAGGGGGCAGCCTCATTACCGCCGGAGGCCACAATATGCTGGAACCCGCAGCCATAGGGCTACCGGTTTTGTTCGGGCCGCATGTGTATAACTTCGAGGAAATCGCTACGCGTTTGCAGGAATGTGGAGGTGGGGCGATGATCAGCGATGCCACCCAACTGGCAGAACAGGTTGACAGGCTGATTGGAGATCCTTTACTGCGTACCGAATGGGGCATACAAGCCCAGGCATTCGTCAATGCCAATCAAGGGGCTGCCCGCAGGGTGCTTGAACAACTGACCCCTTTAATAGAAGCGGGAATCATCAAAACAGGATCATACACCGCTTGACTCTAGTGTATGCGTCCAGTCTCTGAGGCACGATCATGGCCGGTCATCATCATCATTCCCATGCACCACTTGATGGTCGCACCCTGCAACTGCGCCTGGGTTTAGCCATCGCGCTGACGCTCGCGCTGGTCGTGACAGAAATCACAACTGGTCTCATGGCCAACAGTTTAGCCCTGTTGACCGATGCGCTGCACAACATCACCGACATCGCCGCACTGCTGCTCACCGCCTTTGCTCTAAGGCTGGAACAACGACCGGCCCATGCCGGCAAAACCTACGGCTATCATAGAGTCGGCATATTGGCCGCGCTCATCAACGCCACCACTTTAAGTTTCATGGCGTTCGGTATTTTTCACGAGGCCTGGCAACGGCTGATGATTCCAACCGCAGTAAACTCCACACTGCTCATGGAAGTGGGTGCTGTGGCCTTTGTCATCAACCTGTTCACGGCTTGGTTGATCGGCCACGGTTCTGATGATGACATCAACCTGCACAGTGCCTTTCTACACCTGCTGGGTGATGCTTTTTCCACCTTGGGTGCAGTGGTGGCGGGGTTCTTCATACGCCTGACCGGGTACGATTGGCTGGATCCGGCCATCAGTTTGTTGATCGGCCTGCTGATACTCTGGAATGCCTGGCTCATTATTCGTGAAGCGATAGACATCCTGCTGGAAAGCACCCCAAACGATGTGGAGATCAGCACCCTGGTACGGGACATACTGCAAACCGACGGGATACGCGGCGTACACCATTTGCATATTTGGAGCTTATCCAGAAAATTGCGCCTGCTAACGGCTCATATCGTGGTTGACGATATGCCCATTAGTCAGGCGCATGAATTAAGGCACAGGGTACAGGAGGTCGTTCAACGACACCACGGCATTTCCCGTTGTACCCTGCAATTGGAACACCGTGGCTGTGAACCCGATTCACTCTACATGGACATGAAGGAAAACCCGCCTCAGGCCCATCACCACGATCACCACCATTAGTTGGTTTGGGCGACCGAGGCCAGGCTTCTCATCAGTTCGCGGTTGCGAGAGCAGACGACTACCTGCCCATTGCCACGAAATTTAAGCACTAAACCTTCACCGGTTGTGGCCGCCCCCACCAAACTGCCGAAAAAACCGCCACTGGAGCGAGGGGGTAAGCCCACTTCGTAATCCAGGCTTGATGTCCAGGCCACTACATGGTTGTTATCTATAACTGTTTCCCGCCCCGGTCGGATGTCCAGGATATAAACCGAGCCAAAACCGGAAACGGCCAGTTGGCCGTGGCCTGATGCTTCCATGATGACCAATCCCCCGGTTCCGCCAAATAGCCCGCCACCAAACGAGTTCATGCGCGATTTGAGTTGCACCGTCTCCTCCGCCGCTACAAAGCTGCCGTCAGACAAGGAGTAAGGTGCATGGGCTTGAACGGTGAGAATTTCGATGCCACCCGGCAGCGTAGGGGAGAGCAGACAGTCTCCCCTACCGTGCACCGCCTCAATTTCCTGCTGGAACAAGTCCTCACCTCCAGTGAGGTTGCGCAGCACCGCCTGACCTAATCCACCCTTCATCTGCCCCTTGATTCTTAGTGTGTCTTCCATCATCACCATGGCGTTGGATTCGCAATAAATCTTTTCACCCGCTTCCAGAGTAACGTGCAGGAAAGGGTCGACATCACCCATAACTGTGAATTGAGGCATGGCTAAACCCTACTCAGCCAATGTTGACACCGTGATCGGTGGCCAGAGCCTTGAGTCCACCGACAAAGCCCTGCCCTACTGCCTTGAATTTCCATTCGCCACTGTGGCGGTAAATTTCACCGAATATCATGGCTGTCTCGGTGGAATAATCCTCGGACAGGTCAAAGCGTGCCAGTTCGGTATTGCTGTCCTTGTTCAGTACCCGGATGAACGCATTGCGTACCTGGCCAAAATTCTGTTTACGCTGATCGGCCTCGTGTATGGTCACTGCAAACACAATGCGTTGAATAGTGGAATCAACCTTGGGCAGATTAATGCTGATTTGCTCGTCATCGCCTTCACCTTCACCGGTTCTGTTGTCGCCGGAGTGGATCACAGCACCATCGGGCGAGGTTTTTTGGTTATAAAACACAAAATGGGCATCGGACAACACTTTGCCACCATCACCGGCCAGAAACACACTGCCGTCCAGATCGAATGCATTGCCATCGGTGGATCGGGTATCCCAACCCAGACCGATAATGGCATTGATGAGAGTCGGATCGGTTTTGCTCAAACTGATGTTGCCGCCTTTTTGCAGACTGATAGCCATAATAATTACCTCAACTGAAGTGAAAGGGTTGAAAAAAGTGAAGATTCAAGGACTCAAAAAAACACCGGTCTGGTACTCGACCATAAACCGGATCAAGGCCACAGTAAAAACAGCGGCCAAACCATCATCCAACATAACACCCAGGCCATTTTTCATGGTTTTATCCACATACTGTATGGGCCAGGGTTTTACTATGTCGAAAAAACGGAATACGACAAAGGCCATTGTCTGCCAGCCTAAGGTATCAGGGATGAAGGCCAGCACTGCGGCCATGGCCACAATTTCATCCCAGACGATGGCGGGATGATCAGCCTCGCCCAATAATTTTCCGGTGGTACTACATACCCAAATGCCAAATACAAAACAGGCCAGCAATAAAACCGGAACCAGTACCGGAATACCCAATGCCACAATCAGATAATACAGGGGAAACCCCAAAAGAGTACCCACGGTGCCTGGGGCTTTTGGAGAAAAACCCAGCCCGAATCCTGTTGCCAGGCCATGCACCGGATGGGTTATCAAGCTCAGGCAGGAACCCGCTTTCATGATTGTTTCAATGATTTTCCCAGTCCCAGCAAAGAGCGGCATGCCGTGAATACGTCACTGGGTTGATTCAGATGGGCCAACCGGTAGCTTTCCGAGGATATCAGTGATACCAGAATAACCATGACGCCACTTAATCCGGTAACGATTTCAGGTATATGGACACTAATACTGGCCAACATGATGCCGGCCAATATGCCTATTGCCCAATGAGCACCGTGTTCCAGATAAACATAGGCATCCAGCGTGCCCTTCTCCACCATGTATACCGTCAGTGAACGCACAAACATGGCCCCTATGGACAGACCCAGTATGATAATCACCAGATCACGGGTCACGGCGAACGCACCTATGACGCCATCAAACGAGAATGAAGCATCAAGTATTTCGAGATAAATGAAACCGATGATGCCGGCCCGCTTCGCAACCCCCAATGCAGGGACGGATCTCGCTTCATCTGCGTCCTCAGGGTGTTCACCGCCCACCAGTAATCCATCAACTGAACTGACCAGGATATACAAAATGATGCCGGACATACCGGCCACCAGCATGGAAGCCCGTTCGGCCTCTCCCAGAGGAGCATAGTTATAAAGCAGTAGCAACAACATCAAGGACAGCATGGCCTGGATGGAATCCATTTTGCCCAGTTTCATCAGGCGTTTTTCGATTATGGCAATCCAGTGCCGTTCTTTGGCGGCATCCACCATGAAATGCAGAAATACCAGGAACAGGAATATCCCGCCAAACGCCGAGATATAGGTATGGCTTTGTTCCAGATACCTGGAATATACATCGGGATGCTCAAACGCCAGAAGACCCACTGTTTCCAGAGGTTGATGGGTGGCCATGGCCACTATCAGTATGGGAAACAGCAAACGCATGCCGAATACGGCAATCACCATACCGAAGGTCAGAAAGATATTCTGCCATTTGCGGTTCATGGTTTTCAGTACCAGGGCATTGGCCACTGCGTTTTCAAATGACAGGCTGACTTCCATGATGCCAAGTATTATGGCCAGTATCATGGCCTTTATCCCGCCGCCGAAGTTATTCAAACCTCCGCCCCAGGCAAAAGCCAGTATTAAACAGGTCACTGTTACGAATATCGAGTATCTGAAATATTTCATGTGTTACCTAATGGTTTGCGGATGACGGGAATCAACCCGGTGGCCAACCGAGTGTGCGACCACCCAGTATATGCAAGTGCAGGTGATACACTTCCTGACCGGAATCGCCCCGGCAATTGATCACGGTACGATAGCCGGTTTCAGACACACCCAAAGCAGCAGCCACCTGTTGTACGGCCTGAAACAAGGCACTGGCCAGTTCAGGGTCATCTGAGGGTAAGTCGTCCAGGGTGGAGATATGGGCTTTGGGTATTACCAGGGCATGCACCGGAGCCTTGGGGTTGATGTCATGAAATGCCAGTATGTGGTCATTTTCAAGTATGACCTTAGGCTTGATTTCTCCACTGACCATCTTGCAGAAAATACAGCTAGTCATTAGTTTTTGTCCTCTTGTTCAAAATGATTTACGCCCCTTAAACGCATGGGCCAGTGTGGCACCATCGACATATTCCAGTTCTCCTCCAAACGGCACGCCATAGGCGATGCGAGATACTTCAATTCCGGCCTGGCGGATCATTTCACTCAAATAATGCGCCGTCGCTTCTCCTTCTACTGTGGTGCTGGTGGCCAGTATGACTTCCAGTATTTCTCCACTACGCAGCCGCTGGTGGAGTAAATCCAGCCGCAGTTCGTCAGGGCCTATGCCATCCAACGGCGACAATTTACCGTTCAGCACAAAAAAAAGCCCTCTGAAACCAGTTGCCTGAGTAATGGCCAAAACTTCAGCGGGGCTTTCCACAATACAGAGTTCGTTTCGGTTACGGCCAGGATCGCTGCAAAAATGGCAGAGGGTGTCCTCGCTGAGCGTACGGCACTCGGCACAATGACCGATTCTGTCCAGGGCAAGTAAGAGGGTTTCGGCCAGGCTTCTGGCCCCCTCCCGGTTTCGTAACAGCAAATGAAACGCCATGCGTTGAGCCGATTTTGGCCCTACGCCGGGCAAGCAACGCAAGGCATGAATCAGCCGACCTAAAACACCCATGGCATTCATGAATTAAGAACCGGACTCAGAATGGCATTTTGAAGCCACCCGGCAAATCCAGCCCATCGGAGAACTCAGCCATTTTTTCGTCTCTGATCCGATTGATGCGGTGCACGGCATCGTTAAAGGCGGCAGCGATCAAGTCTTCCAGCATATCGCGATCATCCGAGACCAGGCTGTCGTCGATGGTGATTTTGCGTACTTCCTTGTTACCCAACATCAGCACCTTGACCAACCCCCCACCGGATTCGCCGTGTACTTCCATGCTGGCTAGTTCTTCCTGGGTTTTTTTAATGTTGTCTTGAAGTTGTTGCGCTTGCTGCATCAACACGGCCAACGGATTTTTCATGGTATCTCCAAAGTAATTAAGTGAGTGAGTGTCACAACGCCCGAGTGGAACCCGGCACAATGCGGGCACCCAGTTGCTCTTTCAGAGCGTGAACAGTGCTGTCTTCTTCGATTTCATGCTCCGCCACACGCTGTCGTTCGGCCTGCTCGCGGTTGCTCTGAGCGGCCGGAGTATCCAGTGTTTGGGATGGGGCCTGGGTTGCGGATTCGATTTCTACAAGCAGTTTGATGGGTCTTTTAAGGTGATCGGCCAGGGCCTTTTCCAGGTTTTTGACCAGCCGTTCGGCATAAATCCCCGCACAGGAGGCAGAGAGAATCAGTACACAGCGGTCATGCTCCAGGCTTTTCAAGTGGCAATTGACGGCCAGTTGTCGGGTGATGCCGCTTAGGGTTAAGTGCTTGACCAAAACCGCCCAGTCGGACTCCACCTGCGTGGTTATTTCTGGCTCGGGAGCCATCCGGACTGGAGCGCGTGGTTTTTCTATTCGTTTGGGAACCGGATCTGCATCATGGGGTTGCCGTTCTGCAGGTCGTATGGGGAGGGGATCCGGGCCGGGCGCGTGTAGCCTGGGTGCTGGCAAAGCCGTGGTTGCGGCATCGGGGCGGAAGGCCAGCATTCTCAATAAGACCATTTCGAATCCCATGCGGGGATCCGGAGCCAAGGCCAAATCTTTCTGGCCCATGAGTCCTATTTGATAAAACAACTGCAAGGCTTCTGCGCTGGCTTGCTGTGAAAAACGAATGATCTCGGCGGCATCGTCATCTCGGCGGGCTACTTCCGGTACCCACTGTGCCCAGGCGATATGGTGAAATATGACCAGTAATTGCTGCAGCGCGTCGGCAAAATTAGGTGAGTGCTCCGCCAGATTGTCGATTTCCTGCATCAGCCTTGCCGCATCGCCAACCAGCAAGGACTCCACCAATCCCACCAAAGGACGCCGCGACACCGTGCCGAGCATGGTGTTGACTTCGCCATCTTGCAAACGACCGCCTCCGTGGATGATGGCCTGATCAAGCAAACTCAAACCGTCGCGCATGGAACCATCGGCGGCCCTGGCCACTGAGCGCACCGCCAAAGGCTCGAATTCAATCTGTTCCGCTACGAGAATATGCTCCATCTGGGTTTGTATCTGATCGACGGTTAACCGTTTCAGATTGAATTGCAAACAACGGGAGAGTACGGTGACAGGGATTTTCTGCGGATCAGTGGTGGCCAGCAGAAATTTAACATGCGGCGGGGGTTCTTCCAGGGTCTTCAATAAGGCATTGAAGCTATGCCCGGACAACATGTGTACTTCGTCGATGAGATAGACCTTGTACGCACCCTGGGTTGGCGCGTACTGCACGTCGTCGAGTAGATCGCGGGTATCCTCAACCTTGGTGCGGGAAGCCGCATCAACCTCAATCAGATCGACGAAACGGCCTTCATCCAATCCTGTGCACAGGGCACACACTCCGCACGGATTAAAATCCTCACGTTGCAGGCAATTAAGTGCCTTGGCCAGAATTCGGGCGAGGGTGGTCTTGCCGACTCCGCGAGTGCCGGTGAAGAGATAGGCGTGGTGCATTCGGTTGAACTGCAACGCATGCGTAAGCGCACGAACGACGTGTTCCTGGCCTACGATTTCACCAAAATTACGGGGACGCCACTTACGGGCTAGAGCCTGATACGGCATGGAGTTCATACTGGTAACCAGATTGAACCGGGAATGGAAGATGATTGGGGAGGCGAGTCACGTCAGCGACACCCCGGCACACGCATCAACTGCTACCGCTGCTTCCTCACGGACCTGACGGGGTTCACAGCTTATCGTTGCGGGGGAACCGGCGCGACTCACCATTACGAAAGCGCGGCATTATGCACAGGTGCGCGGGTATGTTCAAGTCCTGCATTCTCTTGGCTATACTTCCAGAGACAATCGCCAGCACCTTTCATCCACCCGATATCCGGAGACTCACCATGTTGGAAACCTTCGCCTACGCCGCCAAATCGGCGCAATCGCCTTTGGCTCCCTTTACGATTAGCCGTCGTGAACCCGGACCCAACGACGTGCTCATTGACATCAAATTCTGTGGCGTTTGCCACTCAGACATACACCAGGTACGCAACGAATGGGGAAATTCAAGCTACCCCATGGTGCCAGGTCATGAAATCGTCGGCCTCGTCAGCGGAGTCGGTTCTGGCGTAAGCCGTTGGCAAGTGGGCGATAGAGTGGGCGTGGGTTGTTTTGTCGATTCATGCCGCACCTGTGCCTCCTGCACCAGCGGTGAGGAACAATACTGTGAGCAAGGGGCCAGTTTCACCTACAACAGTGTGGAACAAGACCGGCAAACCCCAACCTACGGCGGTTATTCCAAACGCATCACGGTCGACGAAAATTATGTGGTTAAAATACCGGACAAACTACCGCTGGATCAGGCAGCACCTCTGCTGTGCGCCGGCATCACAACCTACTCACCCCTGCGTCATTTTGGGGTTAAGGTCGGAGATCGGGTGGTGGTGGTCGGATTAGGTGGCTTAGGCCACATGGGCATCAAACTGGCCAAAGCCATGGGGACTCATGTTGTCGTGTTTAGCCACTCTCCCTCCAAGCGGGACGACGCTTTACGACTGGGTGCGGATGAATTCGTCGCCACCTGCGACTCAGAAGTGTTCAGTCAGAATCAGGGCCGGTTTGACTTCATACTCGATACCGTATCGGCCCACCACGACTACAACGCTTATCTGAACTTGTTGCGCCGGGATGGCACCATGGTGTTGGTGGGTCTGCCAGAATCCACTCCTCTGGCCGCAGGCCCTCTGATATTCCGTCGCCGTAGACTGGCCGGTTCGCTGATAGGCGGCATCAGAGAGACCCAGGAAATGCTGGATTTTTGCGCCGAACACAATGTGGTGGCAGATATCGAACGCATCACACTGGCTGATATCAATCACGCGTATGAACGAATGCTACGCAGCGATGTACGTTATCGTTTTGTGATTGATCTGGAAGCGTAAAGCTCCAGGCAGTAAGGGTGATCACCCGGTCACCCTTACCTCGCTTCAACCAGAAAACCGCTTTTATACGGCCGCCAGGCTGCCTACGACCACGAAAGCCGCAATCCAGCCCAAAGCCAGGGTGAATCCCCAAACCAAACCTTCGCCTATCATTTTGAGAAACTGGAACATGAACAACCTCTTGGTTAAGTACTGTGAGTGTGAAAGAAACATTACAGCCTTATGTTAGACAAAGCCATTCGCAGCGGTCAATCCTGTTCCGGGAGCACGGCGGCCAACAGACCGGTCGACCCTGCGCAAACTTTAAATTGTCGGTCGTGTGATGAGATGGAATAGCAATCCAAAGTCGCACACGACGAAACGAACTGACAAATACCTTGGCCCGTTAATGCTTAGAATGTCGCCGTGTTTTACTCCATCGAAACCTGCCCTCACCAAACCCTTGAACATTGTTTTGCCGGGGTCGCGTGTTCTGCGTGATTCCGGCTTTTTTTCGCCCACCTTAATTTGGTGTCAGTATCCAATATGAGTTCACACGAAAACATTGTACGTAGCGCAGTACTTAACTATTTCAGACAGCAAAGCATCAGTGAAGACCATGTACTCGACTTGAAGCATTTTTGGGATACCTGCATGACCGACTGGACACACGATCAAAAGCATCAACTCGAACCGACTCTGGTCAGTCTGATCAGGGAAGGAATACTGACCAAACAAAATGGCTACATCATGCTCACCCAAGAGGGTTTTCGGAATATCTATATCCAGTTCTGATCCACCCGGGGCGTTGTGATACGATCGCCCCATGAGCCGCCACTATCTTGAAGCCCTGTTTGAACCCCGCAGCATCGCTGTGTTTGGAGCCAGCCCCAAACCGGAATCGGTGGGTGGGCGGGTGTATCGCAACCTCATTGAAGGTGGCTACACCGGGGCTATTTACCCCATCAACCCCCGCCACACCCAACTCGACGGCACACCCTGTCACGCCAACCTGGACAGCCTGCCCACTCCGATAGACCTGGCCATCATCGCCACACCGGCGTTCACCGTTCCTGACATACTCCAATCCGCTGGCGCACACGGTGTGCGGGCCGCCTTGGTACTGTCTTCCGGTTTTGAACGCTTGACCGAAACCGGTCGTTCTCTGGAGCAACGATTGCTCGAAACCGCCTCCCGTCACGGAATCCGCCTGCTAGGACCTAATTCATTGGGCTTCATGCGCCCAAAAGCCCGACTTGATGCCAGCTTTGGCAATGGCTTGATTCAAGCCGGTTCCCTGGCCTTGATTTCACAGTCAGGGGCATTGTGTTCCGCCATACTCGACTGGGCCAGCACCCAGCCCATAGGGTTCTCAACGGTCGTCTCGGTTGGCGACACCACCGACATAGGCTTTGGTGACGTGCTGGATTACCTGGCTCTGGATCCTGAAACCCGCAGCATTTTGATGTACGTCGAAGGGGTGCGGGATGCACGTCGTTTTATGAGCGGGCTACGGGCAGCGGCCAGGCTCAAACCGGTGGTCGTCATCAAGGCCGGTCGCAAACCGGAAGGGGCTAAAGCCGCCATGTCCCACACCGGCACTTTGATCGGTGCCGACGACGTATTTAATGCCGCACTGGAGCGGGCCGGCGTAGTCAGGGCAGCGACCATCGAACAACTCTTCGCGGCGGCTCAACTGCTTTCCACCCGCACCCGCCTCACCGGCAATCGCCTGGCCATCATCACCAATGCTGGCGGACCGGGTGTCATGGCCACTGACCAAATAGTAGAACACGGTCTCAGCCTGAGTTCCTTGTCACCAACTACCCTAACGGCCCTCGCCACGGCCCTACCCCGTCAAGGGGACTACGGCAATCCGGTAGATATTCAGGAAGATGCCACCCCGGAACGCTTTGCCACCGCACTTGAGATAGTGCTCAAAGATGAACACGTCGATGGCCTTTTAATACTCCTCACCCCGCAGGCCATGACCCTACCCACGGCGGTAGCCGAAGCGGTCATACGCATCAGTCGCACGGCCAAACGCCCCGTACTCACCTGTTGGCTGGGCGAAGCCCAGGTGCGGGC
>JBPCSC010000566.1:0-3965 GCA_051007495.1 Methylococcaceae bacterium
ATCGATCACTACCCAAAAGGATTGCGGTAAAGTGCAGTACTTTAGTACGACTTCAGTAGAATAGAGTTCAGCGATACTGACTCGCTCTGGGTGCATCGGACTGTGGGTTAAACCCAACGCACTTAAATCCAGGTAATGGCTGGATTCAATAAAGCGTTCTAAGTATGGAAGGTTATCCAACGATAGTGCATACGTCGTAGCGTTAATCGGCCAAAAGACATTCGGGTCAGGTAAAACCAGATACCCGCCCAATGACAATATCACACTTTTATTCTGTGTATCGGTACCTGTCGGTAACTGTAAATAAAGACGTGTCTTTAATAGCGTATCCGTATCCATTTCGTGGATTTGATCCACGGTGATGGGTACGGCACGTATGTCGCCAATGTCTGCAAAGCTGTGCAGACCGACTTGATTTTGGCGGCTGCAGCGAAAACTCCGTCCGCCCCCCGCAACATACAAACCCGTATCGTCGTAATCGGACGGATGTAAATAGCCGTTCACACTCACGAGACAATGGCGGTACAGCCCGTCATACGGCGTCGGTAGGCGGGTCCGAGTAATGCGTAGATCGTGACGCTCTTCTTGTTCTGCAATGGTCGTGTCGGTACGGCCGATGATCGTCAGGTCGACTTTATACCCTGCACGAAAGGCATCGGTATACTGCACGTAGCAGACCCTCGGATGCGGTAAACGAGGAATCGTTGGCAGTGCTCGATCGCCTAGATCAATAAACCATTGGCTGAGGATAAAACTGTATCCACTGTATTCTGCACGTAGTGGCTCCAGATCCACGAAGAGGTCTGAGGGATAGGTCGTATGCCGTACGGTCAAAATAATGCGCCGACACGTCTCAAAAATGGATTTAAGGGTCATGGCGGAAAGATCGACGACACGCCATTGCGCGCCCGCCGTTCGGTCAAGGATCATGGCTGAAACATAAGTGTACATAAAGACATCCCGGCAGGTGAAATGATAAATCAGATGACACTTTTAAGACGGCTTATTCAGCCATCTTAAAGGCATTTTTGCTACTATACCATTAATTCCGGGAGCCGAATATGACGGTGCTGTATCCATTCGACCCCACGGGGATGGCGGCTGACAACCTCGTGATCGAGGAGTCCCATGCCGTCACTGAAGCCCATTACCGTGATTACCATTTCCTTATTCCTGACTTTGCGCCGTTCTATGCAGACGGCCTCGTTATCCGACTCGCAGGCAGTGACCCGGATCAAATCCTCGTTGCCGGTGTCGACTATTTTGAAGTCCTGCCCTATTTAGGTGCGACGCGCTCGATCGGCAAACCGGTCTACGGCGCGATCGCCCTAAACAGTCGTTGGACCTCAGGTGTCCTCTTACTCAGTTATCAAACGGTCGGCGGAAAATGGGTCGCTGATCGGGCACATGTTTACCGTGCCTTAGCAGAGAAAGCGTACAATCCACGGACGTGTACGTGGGATGTCCTAACCAATGTGACGGACCAATTCCCACCGATTAACCATACGCAGAACTTTAGCGATTACTACGATGAAGGCGATCTGATCAATGCGATCGGACGCTTAGGCACGAACATCGCTGAAGAAGCCGATAAAGTGCCGGTAATACGACACTTGCGTAATTTCGATAATCCGCACCGAGTGAACTTAACACAACTCGGCATTCCGCTGATTGGCAATTGGCGGATGGCAGATGCAGAAGAAGCCTTAGTTGGGTTAGCGGATGATATTCTGATTAACCCGCAAACTTTAGCGGCAGTCCGTCATGCGATCACGGTCGAGTGGCAACGTCAACACCACAACAGTCGGCGTTATATCAGCCATATTGCAGATTTACTGCAACATCATCAGGACGATAAGACCAACCCGCACGCCGTTACGAAGGAGCAATTGGGTATTCCGCTGATAGGCAATTGGGCTATGGCGGACGATACCCAGGTGTTTAGCAGTGAGTTGACCGAGGTCCTTGTTAACCCGGCCATGCTTAGCTTGGTGGTGGAGTCGACAAAGACGAAAGCGGCAGAAGACCTTACTGCAGCCGTCACTACCTTAACGAGCGCGATTACGGAGTTAACCAATGCGTTAACCACGCATGCGTCCAATAAGGATAACCCGCACGAAGTTACAAAAGCGTTGATCGGGTTGGGTAATGTCGGTGACTGGGCCATGGCCACGGCTGATGAGGTCGCAGAAGGCGTTGCGGAAAATGTACTCGTGAACCCAGCGCGGTTAGCTGAAGTCGTTACTGCTATCACAACCGCCTACACGTCGCTGAATACGCAGACGAATGAGGCATTAGTATCGCATCAAAACGATACTGCAAATCCACACCACGTCTCAAAAGAGCAGGTCGGATTAGGCCAGGTGGCCAACTTAGAATTGGCCAGTGATTTAGAAGTGGCTAACGGCGATGCGCTTGATAAATACGTCACCTTACGACAGATTGTCCAATACCTGTCGGCCCGTGGCGGTTTGCTGTATAATGTCATTCCAACCCGCTTTGATTTGGTCGAAGGCGAAAGTTTAGATTTCATCTTGACGACGGCGCGGGTCACGACAGGATCGACCTTTTATTGGTCGATCACCCACGGTACGACGACTGCTGCAAATTTCATAACCAATCAAGGCACCGTCACCGTAACAGACAATACGGCGACCATTCGGATCCAAGCTAATCTGCAGGTCGAACTCAATCCTGACAGGACCTTCAGTTTGCTGGTACGTGAAAACACGGTCGATGGACGCGTGGTGGCATTGTCCGATCCAGTGATATTAATCAATGTCACGAAATTGCCCGATTACACGTTGACGTCGAGTGCATTGATTGCACTGTTGTCGGATACGACGACGATTCGCATGGATCTGGTGGTCACCAATACCCCGGTCGGTACGACCCTGTACTGGGAAGTCGGCCATGAGAATACGGTACCGGAAAACTTTGTCGTAAATGCTTCGTCGTTCATTTTGTCCGATACCCGCTACAGCTGGAACATCATGGCGTACCCCTCAATGGGGGATCGCTTCTTGTCCTACTTCACCGTACGGATCCGTAAGGATGCCCCGGATGGCGAGATTGTCTGTATTTCCGATCGCCTGACCTTCCAAGGATTGCGGCCGGTGACTGAAGTGTATACGGCGACCAGTTTATTTGAACCGGGTATCGGGGCTACACCACTGGCGTATTATGCTACCAGCACGTACGACGGTAAACGAATCAGTGCCGATACTACCGATGTGTATAGCCGACTGAAACGGACAAGTAGCAGCACCCGCCGGGTCAAAGTCACGGCACCGCTAGACTTACACTTCAGTATAACGCCGGGCGTATCGGCCATTAATGAAGGGGACAGCCTAACGATTACCGTACAGCTGGATAAGGATGTCGGTGGACAGACCTATTATTGGGGGATTGTACATACCGGCGGTACCGTAGCCAGTGACTTCATTACGTCGTCCGGTACGATTTACGTGGTACATGACCGTGCGACGGTTACGATTCAGTCGGTGTATAAAGGCATTGACGATCCAGACCGTAGCTTTAAGGTCGGGCTGTATTTACAGGAGGGCGGTGCGAATGTCGCTATGACTGGAGCAATCCAGTTCATCAACATCGCAGCCAATACCTTGTACCGGATCGTACCGAGCACATTGTCGTTGCAGAGTAAGGTAACTAAACAACTGGCTGTAAGCGTGGTCACGCCGCCGCAAGATAGCAGTACCAGCCTACGGTGGCAGATCAGTCCTGTGTCGTCTGAAGCCACGGACTTCATAGCGACTTCAGGGATTGTGACTATCGTAGACCACGCCGGACAGTTCACCGTGCAGTTGACTGATCTAATCAAACGGCAAACGCTGGTGCAGTTCCGAATTGAACTGCGGGATTTTGCATCCGTAACGCCGATCATTACGTCGGCGATCGTCAGCGTCTGGAGTGATTTACAAGCCGCGGCTCTACTGGCAATTGAT
>JBPCSC010000567.1:0-2353 GCA_051007495.1 Methylococcaceae bacterium
ACTCACCTTGACCGGCATCAATACTTATACCGGCCCGATCAACGTACTGGCCGGTACGCTTAGTGCGGCCGCTGACAATAATCTCGGAGGTACCGGTGCTTCAGTCACACTCAACGGTGGCACTCTGCAACTCACCGGTTCGGGTATTAGCGTTGATAACGCCATTAGTCTGGGAGCCAGTAACGGTACTGTTGATAATGCCAACGCGCTGATTTTGTCGGGTGTTATCAGTGGCTCTGGACGACTCACCAAAACCGGAGCCGGTACGCTCACCCTGTCGGGAACCAATACCTCAAGCGGCGGCATTACGGTAACGGCAGGAACACTCACCAGCCCGACCAGCGGACTCAACAATAACGCCATCACCGATAACGCCGCCCTGGTGCTGGATCAATCCGTTGACGGTTCGTACAGCGGGGTTATTTCCGGTACGGGTACGCTGACCAAAACCGGTATCGGGACCGTTACGCTTTCCGGTATCAGCACATACTCGGGTGCTACCGGCATCACCGGCGGCAGCCTGCTGGTCACGGGGGCTTTGGCGAATACCGCCAGTGTGACGGTCGCCAATGGAGCCACGCTCGGGGGATCGGGCAGCATCGGTATCACCGGAACCAGCGGCGCAGTGACCGTGCAAAGCGGGGGCATTCTGGCCCCGGGCAACAGTCCGGGCTTGCTAACCCTCAATAACGGCTTGACGGTAAGTTCCGGGGGTATTCTCGCTATGGAGATCACCGGTACGGCGGCAGGGACTGGCTACGATCAGCTTAAGGTCAACGGTTCAGTTGACGTGACCGGAGCCACGCTGTCGCTCAGTCTGGGCAGCTTCGCACCGACAGCAGGTGATCACTTCACCCTCATCGACAATGATGCGGCAGATGCCATCAGCGGCCAGGTTGCGGTAGGCGGTACCGTGCTGGCCCAGGGAGATAGCGTTGTCGTAGGGAGCAACACCTTTCTGCTGAGTTATACCGGAGGTGACGGCAACGATCTGGTGCTGACGGTCAACACTCCGCCGACCAGCAGCAATGCGAGCCTTTCCACTCTTGAAGATACCGCTGTCGTACTGACTGCGAATGACTTCGGCACTTACAGCGATACCGATGGTACACCCCTCGCCAAAATCCGGATCACCAGCCTGCCCACAGCCGGTACGCTGGAATTCAACAATGGAAGCTGGGCGGGCGTTACGGTCAATCAGGACATTAGCTCGGCTGATCTGCTGGCCGGAAAAGTACGCTTTACCCCGGCAGCCAATGGCAACGGTAGCCCATACGCCAGCATCGGTTTCAAGGTCAGCGATGGTTTGGAGTCTTCCAGCACCGATTACACACTTTCCGTTACGGTGACGGCGGTAAATGACGCACCTACAGTGGCCAATACCCTGACGGATCAAACAGCCACGCAAGACCAGGTTTTCAGCCTGACCGTACCGGCCAATACTTTTGCTGATGTCGATGTCGGCGATACCTTGGGTTACAGCGCGACGTTGGCGGATGGTTCGGCATTGCCGGTTTGGCTCAGTTTTGATGCAGCCTCTGCTAGTTTCAGCGGCACACCCACCAATGCCGATGTCGGCTTGATCAACGTGAAAGTGACGGCAACAGACGGCAGCCTGGCCACAGCCAGCAGTGCCTTCGCCCTGACCGTAGCCAATGTGAATGACGCACCTACCGTAGCCCATGCCCTGACCAATCAAACGGCCACACAAGACCAGGCCTTCAGCCTGACCGTACCGGCCAATAGCTTTGCCGATGTCGATGTCGGCGATACCTTGAGTGACAGCGCGACGTTGGCGGATGGTTCGGCATTACCGGTTTGGCTGGTGTTTGATCCGGTTAACCGCAGCTTCAGCGGGACTCCGGCCAATGCCGATGTCGGCTTGATCAACGTTAAAGTGACGGCAACGGATGGCAGCCTGGCCACCGCCAGCAGTGCCTTCACCCTGACCGTAGCCAATGTCAATGACGCACCTACCGTGGCCCATGCCTTGACCAATCAAACAGCCACAGAAGACACCGCCTTCAGCCTGACCGTACCGGCCAATACTTTTGCTGATGTTGATCTCGGCGATACCTTGAGTGTCACCGCGACGTTGGCGGATGGTTCGGCACTACCCGCCTGGCTGGTGTTTGATCCGGTTAACCGCCGCTTTACCGGCACACCGGCCAATGCCGATGTAGGCTTGATCAACGTTAAAGTGACGGCAACAGACGGCAGTCTGGCCACAGCCAGCAGTGCTTTTGTTCTAAGCGTCGCCAATGTGAATGACGCACCCACCGTGGCCCATGCCTTGACCGATCAGACGGCCACAGAAGACCAGGCCTTTAGCCTGACCGTACCGGCCAATACC
>JBPCSC010000568.1:0-9077 GCA_051007495.1 Methylococcaceae bacterium
ATGCTACTTTTAGCCCCCGTCGTAGCAGGAACTTTCCGCATTTCTTTGCTTTTACGGAAGATCTCACTCCAAACCACATAAGTTTGTTCACGGCCGTGGGTGGTCGTGTACGCATACGGCAATCGGTAAAAGTTTACCTTATCCCGCTCCAACCGCACGAATACGCCTTTATTCGTTGCACTCACACACTTATCCGTCAAGACCGGATGAATGTGGTAGCATGAACCACTCAAGTGTATGATCCCGCCATCTTCTACAAACGGCAGGTACAGGTACCGATCGAACTTGGTGCCTTGGTACTCAAACCAGTAGCGCACATGGTAAATGTCACTTCGGGCTAAGTTATACGTACGACACCCGTTCACGCTACGGGTCGCGACTTCGTATTCTTCTTTCGGGGTACAGGGTTTTGGACCCAAGTATTTCAAGCCCGGTAAGGGACGGGTCGCACTGCGGAAGACCTCGTCAATATACTGCTCCGCCAGTGGAATGTACGTAGTGGCTAAGCCGTCACAGACGGCCCGATTCGGGTAGGGGACGTACTTGTCGATAAGTTCTCTAAATGCTTTTTCCATAGGGGCCTCTTGTGTTGGTTATTAAAGATGATGGACATTTCATAGGGCCCATCATTTATTTTTTCATTACCGCCGCAGCGACACCGAGCCCGCCTATCAGAGCACCCGTAATCAGCTTAAACCAATCGTGATTGTCTTTATACTGATACGACCGTTCTTCATAGTGGGACTCACGCTTCATCCTTGCGGCATCAAATTCAGCTTTCATCTTTTGCATCCGTGCTTCTGCTTCCATCTTCTCCTTGTTTATCTGGGATTCTAGCTGTTTGATTTTCATCTCACGAGCCAGCTGGTCTGCCTTTAGCCGCTCATTATCTTCCTTGAGTTGTCGCTCAATTTCCTTGAGCTCCATTTGCTTGACCGTGTATTGATGCTGCATCTCCGCGACTTGTTCCTGTCGTAGAGATTTTATATCGCCACCGCTCAATGCTTCCTCACGGGTCCTATACAGACCCAACTT
Organism: Methylococcaceae bacterium; assembly: GCA_051007495.1. GTDB lineage: Bacteria > Pseudomonadota > Gammaproteobacteria > Methylococcales > Methylococcaceae > CAIVXW01. Next base: position 1,036 of record JBPCSC010000568.1, read on the forward strand.
CTCTTCAGCTTCCTCTAAACTGAATACCGCCGTATTGACATGGGTCGATCCTTTCTCATCGTGTTCTGTGATGCCCAAGTAAATACCAGACTTCCGTAACTTATCTCGCGCAGGTCGTAACAATATAACGCTCTTGGCGAAATATACATACCGATCCCCAATCAGCTTTTCGTTATCAATTAACTCTAAGCTAATCGTTAGCCCGTGGATCGCCGATGCCGCTTCCCTGTACCGGTCACTTTTCAATGCCGTGTATGAATACGGATGGTCAATGACGGCACCCGGGGGCTCTAATGAGATTAACGTATCCCGGTTTGCAATATATAGGGTTCGGTATTGCTGAATCGTCGCCTCGTGAATGACACAATCCAACACGATGCGCATGGCCCTAGATTTATTTTGCTCATATTGCGCGTAAAACGCATCACGAAATACTTCTAAGTCCTTATAATCATTATCTACGCTCTTTTCCGCAAACAGCCGCTGTAAGTCATCAAAGGCAGACGGTTGAATCAGATACTCCTCCCGGATAATGAACTCCTGCGTGTACGGGGTAGTGGTATTCGGCACCCGATGCCGTAGGTTATTCCGATCTACCAGGGTGAGTGTCCAGCGGGTATGGTTGATCAGTTTACAGGTTTTCTGTATTCCGCCCACATGCTTATCGGGCGTGTCATACAGACCATGGGTTTTGTGTCGGACTAACCCGACTAAGTGTTCAACATCTAGCATATTGCCTCCTAAAGGTTCAATAGTAATATATGGTAGTTTATTGATTTTCAGTCGGGCATATAGAGCAGTGGTGCCTAAAAGCACCACTGCTCTATACTTAATCCTCTATTAATCGAGTCACATATGCTTCTTTGCAGGATTGAGGGCAGATACGATCATACGAGACACTAAAAAAGAAAAAGTCATAAAGAAAGAGCGTCTAGCAATAGACGCTCTCACGATATCACATTACTGACTCAACAAACGCAAATACGTAGCCAAAGCCATACCCGCTGCCGTGATATAATCCAGATTCGGCTCACAGCGAATCTTCATAACCGCGGCCGGTTGGTTGTTCCGGTGAAAACCGAAGGACCATTCGTCATCACGTTGACACGCTAGCATCTGATACAAGTCAATTCGCTTAAACAACTTGGTAAGGGCCTTGTTGTCCAACGACCGAATGAATGGCGAGGTGGACTGGTCTTTATAAACCGGCACCATCATCAAAGAGTACCACGCTTGGTCATTGACCAATATCGACCCGGCGATACTCTTCATTAAAGATTGACTGATGTCAAATTGACTCAACCAACCTTTGACATTTTGACGGGCCACAACATCAAACCAACCCCCTGTATTCAATTGCTCGTATTGACGCAACATGCCGTTAAAGTCCTGCTGGGGTACGGCATTCCCATGCTCGTCCACATCCACCACGACTTCATCGCTGTCGTTTGGATGGGTTTCGGCTTGCTTCTGTACGATCAGGCCATTCAGGAAATTAATCAAAGCCGGGTCAGTAATCGTACCGCCCTCATTTTCTGCACTGGCCATCATGGCCTGTGCAACGTCGGGCGGCAATTGCATTTGATTAGACGGCGGGGGCATGCCTTCATAAGGCATTTCTACCGCAGGAGTTTCAGGAGATGTGGCGTCGTCTACAATGCGGACGGCTTCGCCTTCGATGATATCGTTCATAACGCTACTGAATTAAAAATGAGAAAAAGAGGGGTGCATACACACCCCCTGTCAAGGTCCTAAGGTATTAGGTCTTCACTTCGTCTGCGAGTTCGACATAATGTTGAGTCAACTCCACGGCGATGACGCTGGCACCCTCCAGAATGAAGCGGTCGCCCGTGTCGTCGCTGTATTCCTGTATCACATACACGGGATTAGCGACGACATACAAACGGTCTGCATCGGGTGCCTTTAGGTATTTCAATGTGGTCACGAGTAACATTTTACGGCATTCTAGCAGGGTATTCTCACCCCCCTGGAATATATACTCTTCCGGCATAGCTGAGGTAAGGTAGGGATACTCACCCAAGAATGTAGAAGTGGTGGCAGAGATAGAAAAGTAATACTGTATCGTATCTTCCTCGTCCTCTTCTTCACGCATGGGAATAACCATGTCGTCGTTATGTGAACAGCGGAACACATGGTATTGGCCGTCAATGACCAGCAGTAGATACAATGTGTGGGCGACTATCTCATCGCCATAGATGCCAGGCAGATCCAGCCATGTATTCGTAGCAAGTGGCGAGGTATACCCTTTACCCGGGTCTTCCTCATCGATAAGCCACGGTTCGATGAGGAGACTGTTGGGGTACTGCCCCTCGTCTTTTATCTCGACGATAGGTTCTAGCCGGGTAAAATGGTAACGATTGAATTTCATGGTGCTTTTCCTTTTATGGTGGTGGGTTAAGGTAAAATGTCCTGGGTTAGGATATAGCCGATTAGGTTTGCGGCGTAAGTAACTCCCAACTCATTTTCTTCTTTGACCGTGACGGTCGCAGGATCTGCTGTTACGCAAATCGTTTCATCTTCCAAATTAACTACCAGTTGGGTAGTTAATTGGATTATAATGGCCTCTTGCAAGGGCCCTTCTTGCAAGGGCTCCCCTTCAGTAAGGGGGGGAGTCTCGCCATCTAGGACGCAGTGCAATGTTTGCTCACATTTCAGCTCATGATCATACTGAATGTAAGCGGGCGCTCGGTAAATGGGCACCCGGCCCTGTACTGCAAAACAATAGGTGGACCCATCAATCCAGACCTGTATAAAGAATAAACTGATGCTGAAAATACTAGCATAGGGTTGTAATGGATGCAGGGTGTCGATGGGGATAGCCACGCCTACTGCCAAGGGTGTAGTGAGTACGGATTCATCGTCCAATGTATTATGCGGAAATAACTGAATGGGTTGAACTGTATCGAGATCAACAAAAAACTTACTGGTATCTTCCGTCCAAACTGGGTAGATCTCACGAGTAGTTCGGGTAATAAGGTATTGCATGTGGCCTCTTGTAATATTGAGATGCGGGTGAAACGCTACCGGAAGTAGTAGCACCATTAGTATATAAGACCGTATTTATTTTTGATGCGGTCAATATAAAAATGGCCGCGATAATGGTGTGCGACGTGGACAAAGCCTCGTCTGCTCTCTTGTTTTATTTTCGATTCATAGGACTCTTTTCATGTATACCACTATTACCCAGACCACGGCACGAATCATCAAACGGGATCACCGCTCTGTTCCTTTTGACACTCAAAAAATCTACCACGCCATCTTAAAGGCTTTCTTAGCAGTAGAGGGCCCTGAAGCACATACTAGCGACCGTATTCACCGGACTGTATCAGATCTCACGCAATGTGTCGTCACGCAGTTATACGACCGCTACTCGACGTCCACTATAGAAAGTGAACCTACCTTTCTAATTGAGTCAGTGCAGGATGCCGTTGAACGTACGTTGATGGAACACAGCCATTATGAGGTCGCTCGGGCCTATATCCTCTACCGAGAAGCCCGTCATCTTCACCGCAGCACCGAGTCACAGCCTGAAACGGTATCTCAAATCCTGAGCTTATTGGCGCAGTACCGGTTGAGTACCGCACCGTATACTGTCGACACCCAACGGGTTTGGGCAATTCTTCAAGAAGCCTGTGCGGGTTTACCGAATGTCGACCCCGTACTCATCTTAAAAGATGTGGAGCAAAGTGTCCATGACGGCATCAGTTATGCACAATTCAATACAGCCCTGGTACTAGCTGACCGTACCCACATCGAAACAGAACCGCAGTACAGTCAAGTCACGGCCGAACTACTTTTAGACGGCGTCCGACATGAAGTCTTTCGGACCTTGTACCTTGACCATGCGGTTCCGGTTGACTCTGACGAGGATGAGTTGAGCATGCCGCTCTATCCGACGGCGGCAGACATGGCAGCCACGTACAGTGATTACTTCATTGATTACATCTACCATGCCGTTCATGTTGGCCTACTATCGCCCGAGCTGCGGACGTTTAACTTAGTGACACTTGGAAATGCCCTAGTTCCAGAACGGGATCGGCAGTTTACCTACTTAGGGCTTCAGACGCTGTATGACCGTTATTTCATACGGCATAACAGTCATTGCATCGAATTGCCCCAAGCCTTCTTTATGCGGGTCGCAATGGGTTTGGCCATGCAGGAACCCATGGATCAACGGGAGGAGTATGCGATTCGGTTTTACCATGTGCTGTCATGCTTCGATGCCATGAGTTCTACTCCGACCTTATTTAACAGTGGGACGGTACGGCCTCAGTTGTCTTCGTGCTATTTAACGACATTGCCGGATGATCTGGACGGTATTTATTCCGGCATTAAAGACAATGCCCTCTTATCCAAATACGCCGGTGGACTGGGTAATGACTGGTCGTCTATCCGTGCACTTAATAGCCCTATTCGAGGCACCAACGGGTTATCGCAAGGCGTCGTACCGTTTCTAAAAGTTGTGAACGATACGGCCGTAGCGGTCAACCAAGGGGGAAAACGGTTGGGTGCGGTTTGCGCCTACTTAGAGACCTGGCATTTAGACATTGAGGAGTTCTTGGAACTCCGTAAGAATACCGGCGATGAGCGTCGACGGATGCACGATATGAATACTGCTAACTGGATTCCTGATCTGTTTATGGCACGGGTCATGGAGAATGGCGACTGGACGCTCTTCTGTCCGGCAGAGTGTCATGATCTGCACGACCTATACGGACAGGCCTTTAGGGACCGTTACATAACCTACGAGCGTATGGCTGACAATAGACTGATCCGTCAGTACAAGCGACTGCCCGCGCAACAACTGTGGCAAAAGATGCTGACCATGTTGTTTGAAACCGGCCACCCGTGGCTGACGTTCAAAGACCCGTGTAACCTACGCTACACCAATGCCCATGTTGGAGTCGTGCACAGTTCAAACCTGTGTACGGAAATCACCTTGCACACCAACGAAGATGAAATCGCCGTGTGTAACCTTGCTTCCATCAATGTGGCACGACACTTACAGCCCGATGGCCGGTTAGACTCACTCAAACTCCAACACACCGTGACCACCGTCATGCGCATGTTGGATAATGTCATTGACCTTAACTACTACCCCGTAGAGAAAGCTAAAAACTCTAATATCTCTCACCGCCCCGTGGGATTAGGCATCATGGGCTTTCAGGACGCCCTGTATCAGAAACGGATACCGTATGCATCCGAAGAAGCGGTCCAGTTTGCAGATGAAAGTGTGGAACTGATCAGTTACTATGCTATCAAGGCCTCGTGTCAACTCGCAGAAGAGCGGGGTACTTATGCAACCTACACCGGTTCATTATGGAGTCAGGGCATTCTGCCTATTGATTCAATCCAGCGTTTAGCCGCTGCTCGAGGCCCTTACTTAAAGTTGGATCAATCCCATACCTTGACAGAATGGGATGCCTTGCGAGACCGTATCCGTGAACACGGTATGCGCAATAGCAACACCATGGCAATTGCACCGACTGCAACCATCTCTAACATCTGCGGGGTTTCTCAGTCAATTGAGCCCACCTACCAGAATCTTTACATTAAGTCAAATCTTTCGGGCGAATTTACCGTGATCAACCCGTATCTGGTCAATGACTTAAAAGCATTGGGTCTCTGGGACACTACTATGCTCAATGACTTAAAATACCACGATGGCAGTGTCCAGCACATCGCCCGCATTCCGGAAACCCTGAAAGCCATTTATGCGACCGCGTTTGAAATTGATTCACGTTGGCTCATTACGGCTGCCGCCCGTCGGCAAAAATGGATCGACCAATCCCAGTCCTTAAACTGTTATGTGGCATCCCCTTCGGGGCCTTTACTGGATAGCATCTATAAGTACGCGTGGTTGTGCGGCTTAAAGTCTACGTATTACCTACGCACATTAGGGGCGACCCATGTAGAGAAAAGTACGATCCTCCAACACCGCATGGCGGTAGAGTCACCGAAGGTGTGCGCTATCGACAATCCGGGTTGTGAATCCTGTCAATAACCGTTAGACGACATAATGCCTAGAGAGCGATCATGCTCTCTAGGCATTATGCTCTCTAGGCCGTATACTGTTAAGTAAGTAAAAAAAAGAGCCCCTGTGTAAGGGGCTCTTTTATGCCGTAAGGCCTACCTCTGGCAGGCGCTAGGGCTCTACTGTTAGTCGATGGAGAATAAACTCAATTCAACTATGGCATCATCGGGTACACCATCGCCCATTAAAAAGTGAAACCGAGGCCGCTCATGACTGACGAGCATGCGCTCACCGTTTTGGCTCAAAATGACTTGTTTCCCAAACAAATCGACACTGCCGCCCGGATGTACGACAGTTTGATCGTACTGCCATTCGCCGCTTACGTCGTGTCGGCGGTACACCCGCACTTCATTTTGAGTAGGTATTCCAATTGCGAGGATGTTTGCATCCGCATTTAGACTGATCGCGCCCATATACCCGCTTGATTGCTTATCGAGGGCTTCAAAAATATACTCCAATCGAGCGACCAGCTTGTTTTCCTCATAAACCAACGCATACTCATGCACCCGAGCCGGGTGCTGATTGCCGCCCTCGGGATTGCGGGTAGAAAAACTGCCTACATACAGGCGATTACCTGTTAACGTCATCGCCATGGAATGACCGAACGACATACCGCTTACTCCACCCCCAGGTGGATCAATTTCTAACACGCAACGGTATTTCAATACTCCTTTCTTATAAGTCTTCTCATACACAAAGACCTTACCCACATTCACGCCATCATTATTAGCACCCTGAGCACTGATGGCAATCCGACTGGCCGTAGCATCCATGACGACGACCGATCCAAAAAAATGGTAAAACATCTCGCGGTATGCTTTAGGGATTTTGATTCTTTGACTGACGATCCAGTCGGAGTCGACGACATCATCGTCATCGTCGTGGCACATTAAATCCACATAGGTGCTCGATGGTCCCCCATACCCAATTGCCCAGACTGAGCCATCGGCGTTCATGCAGTATAGGGCGGGGTTTAGTGCACGCATTTCCGATAAATGCATATAGTGCGAATGGTACAGGTCTACCGTCTCAGAATACGTGTAACAGGTCGCCCCCACCGATTGGGGGTAGGGGCCGGGTTGCAGCACCACGACGTGATCCCCACACTCATCGGTTATCACGGTGCGTTCATAGCCCTGTACGGATGCCGCACGATCTAACCATATCGGTAGATCGATAGACGGTAGGATTTCACGGTACTTAAATAGATTACTCATCTGGCTTTGCCTCTTGTAGCAGATTATTTTAAAAAAGACCCATAGAGTGTAATGGATCATTAAAAGTATATAGGCCTTAAATGGTATGGGGTTGAATTTTTACCACCCAGATTATAAAACTGTATAATGCCAGGGCGGTAAAAACGCAAACCATAAAGCCCTAGGAGCGAAACGGCTCCTAGGGCTTTATGTTGTCTTTACTTTTTAGCCACGAGGGGTACCATGGCTTTTCTCAATATTGAACGCGTCAATGCGTTACCGGATTCGCTCGCACCGGACACTATGTATTTTGTTGCTTCTAATGACGGGCTCCATTTTGATTTAGTCGTAACGGGTAATACCGCTGACAGTGTAGGTCATGTCGTCAATACTGCGGATGTAGGTGCCATGATTGTCGATACGGTTATTCCATCCGCAATTACCACGGCTTAATCCCGATCATATTCATACTCGTTAACTGGCTCTAAACTCTCAGGGCCGTTTCCGGTATGTGTCGCGATCATATTACGGACACTGTCTTGGACTAATTGCAAAACGTGTTGATATTCCTGGACCTCGTTAATGCGGCCAGTATTGTAATAGTAGATTACCGCCACGTGGATGCTGATTTCTAAACCGGCGTAAACTAAAGTACCTATCAGTATAATGAAGATATACTGCAAGCCTTCAGTGATTAGGGTGTGTGGTGTCGATTTCATAGCAGAAAAAAAAAAGAAGAGGGCCTCTGGAGCTATTGAGCTCCAGAGGCTTATGTGTTGTTAAAGGGCTTC
>JBPCSC010000569.1:0-1169 GCA_051007495.1 Methylococcaceae bacterium
ATACTTACAGGTAGACGAATTTGACCGGAGAGAGAGTGATGAACCGTACCATCCGCATCCAACAGTTGGCCCCTCAAGACCGCGAGTTGTGGCAATCGCTGTTTTACCGCCACCAGCAACAAAGCCGGCGGCGTCGACTTTTGGCTTTGAAGGCCCTGTGGGATGGCCAGAGCATGATGGAGGTCTGCCGCACCCAAGGCGTCCAGCGCAAGACGCTGGAAAAGTGGCTGGATAGCTACCTTCATGGGGGCTTCGATGCCTTGCTCGCCCCGCAAAAACGCCCCCGTCCGCAGACCCTGAGTCCCGAGCGGCTGAAAATCCTGCGGTATATCCTGCTTCACAAAACGCCGATGGACTACGGCCTGGACAGCTACCAGTGGACCGCGCCGCGTGTCCAGGAATTGCTGGATAAGAAGTGGGGGCTGACCCTGAGTGCCAACCGCCTGTACGAGATCTTCGACGAACTGGGCCTCTCACATCAGCGTGCCCACCGCGACTACGGCCCTTCCCGACCGGCAGAACGGGCGAGTTTCGTGAGAGATCTCGAAAAAAAACAGCCGAGGCCAGCCCCGACACCGCCGTCGTAGCCCTGGACGAGTTCGCGCTACTGTCCACGACCTATCCCAATTACGCCTGGGCCAAGACGAACACCGCCCCCGCGCTGCCGAGCAACGAGAATAGGCGCGAGAAGCTGAACGGCTTTTTGGCCGTGGATTTGGATAGCGGCAAGACCACCGTCGACTTCCAGCCCGAAGCGAAGACCTGGAACGCCGTTTACGTGATCGCTCTGATCGTCCTGCGCTACGCCAGCCTGGGATTCCGCCAGATCGTATTCATCCTCGACAACTGTTCCATTCACAACGACTCCATGAAGGCCGCCTTGACCGAACTGCTCGCGGAGATCGCCCTGGCCCAGGGCATTACCGTGAACTTCCTCCACACCCCGGTTTACTCGCCGAGCTTCAATCCGGCCGAATACATCATCCGGCTTGTGAGGAAGAATTCGCTTTACCACCTGCCTTGCAAGATGACGATTCAGGAACGGGCCGATCGCGTTCAAAGCCACCTCGCCCAAGCCCCTCCTCAAACGCCCCAGCAAATGAAAAACATCCTTCGCCATATCCAAAACCTGCCTAAAAGTGGGTGGTCTTAGGGCGGGAAGGGAGTAA
>JBPCSC010000570.1:0-10139 GCA_051007495.1 Methylococcaceae bacterium
CTGGGCAACGGATACGATGAATTGACCGATGCTCTTGAGCAGGAAATCCGTGTCGAGGCGGGTTTGCGTGAACGGATTAGGCTGGGATTAACACAGCCCCAATCGGATCAGCGTCTGCTCGCGGCACTCCGTCATGGCGTTCCGGATTGTTCGGGTGTGGCCCTGGGGCTTGATCGTCTACTTATGGCTCGCCTCGGATTGTCTTCAATAGACGAGACGATTTGCTTTCCGGTCCGTATCGCGTGATCTGTTTCGAGTGCTGGATTCGCTTCATCACTGGTGCTGCGACGCCTGCATGGCCATCCCTGGAGCCTGGTTCCATCAGGCTCTGCGCAAAATAAATGTTCTGACCCTTCCCCTCTTGTTTTACTGAGCGACCCGACTCGGTTCTGGATAAATTTCCTCCAGATGAATGAGTTCTCCTTTTGATTCTGCGTAGCGTTTGAACCGCCAGGCAATGTCAATGCTGGGTTGTCTAAGGCCCGCTTCGTAGTTCCCTATCGCCCCCTGCGCCACTTTAAGTGCTGAAGCCAGTTGCGCTTGGCTCATGCCATGACGCGACCTGAAGCCTTCAAATATGGGACCTGCTCCCTTGCGTCTGGGACGGGCGGCGGCATTGGATGTAATTGATGTCATCGTTAATTTGCTCCTGACGGATTTTGACGTGTTACTGTGGTTGTTTGAAAAGAACACACTTTGGCAAAAAATCACCGGAATTTAGCCCAGGAGACAATGCGTAAAGTGTTTAAGCGCACGAATGATAACACTAATCGTTGTTTCAGTCGTGCTTAAATCGCGCTTTTATTTTTAATTTCGCATTTTTTTGGCATTTTTTGCGAAAATTACACTAATAGTGTTACACATATCGGCCCAAATTTGGCTAAAATGCACCACCTTTTGTGGTGAGGTTACCGCTATGAGTTTAGGCTACAAGATCAAATCTGCACGTGAACTATTGGGCATGAGCCAAACGGCTCTAGCATTGGAATGCGGCTGGCAATCGCAGAGCCGAATTGGGAACTATGAAATGGATCTGCGAGAGCCGAGCTTTGGTGATTTACGCAAGATCGCTAAGGCCCTGCACCAACCGATAGTCTATTTTTTGAAGCCCGAAGAAGGGAATCCGGAATATCCCGAGGAAGCGGAGGAATGTGAATATCCCTCTGCTCTGAATGAGAGCGAGCGGGCGATACTGAAAATTTTGAAGACGTTTACCAAGAGTCAACAGCAAGGAATTCTGAATGAGATAAAGGCTGTTTACGAAACGAACGAGGAGGTGGTGGCCACTTATAAACAGCGGTCTCAGCGCGATAAGCGGGATAAGCAGAAGCGCGGAAGAAAGAAAAAGGGCAGTACGGACAATGAAGTGGCGAATGATTGCAGCCAGAAAGACAACACCACTGACTGAGCGGCAATAGCAGATCGGGCGTGAAAACGCCCGATCTGACCCAATCGGCTCCGATCGACCCTGCCGTTGTTGGCCGGGTCGACCGGATGCCTCATGCTTGCTTGCGCTGAGCACTCAATACGTTATGTATTTGTCCCAGCTTATCAAGTGCCAGACTTAACTGGCCGAGATCGGCTACCTCGGCAGTGACCTCCAACACGACGTTCTGGTTGGATTGATCGGTCAAACTGAAGGTTCTCAGGATGTTGACGTGTTCGTGAGCGAGGATCAGGGTAATGTCCTTGAGTAATCCCTTGCGGTCTATCGCCCTGATTTCGATTTCGACCGGGTAGGATTCAGTGTCTTGCCCCCAGGACACCTCAATCAGACGTACACGCTTGTCTTCAGGTAACTGGAGAATGTTATGGCAATCATCACGGTGTATGGCCACACCTCGCCCCAGCGTAACGTAGCCTATGATGGAATCTCCGGGTTTAGGCGCACAGCAGTGGGCCAGATGCGTCAGCAAATGCCTAACCCCCTGCACCCGTATATCCTCGGTATGGCGGTTGCCTGTTTCTACCGGGCTGCGGAGGTGCGGCAGTGCCTTGTGTTGCCACTCAGGCGGTCTTAGCGCGTGCGCGAGTTGGGTAGGGCTGATGTCGGCGCGTCCCAATGCCAAGAGCAAATCATCGCCGCGAGACAGATGAAAATGCCTGGCCAGTTCTTCCATATCGACCTCACGCAACCCCAGTTTGTGGCGTTCGTGATCCATGATCGACTTACCCGCTTTAAGATGTTTTTCATGATCCTGCAGCTTGAACCATTGTCGGATCTTGTTACGGGCGTGGGAAGTCGTCACATAGCCCAGGTGAGGATCCAGCCAGCCATGGCTAGGCCCGCCATGCTTGGTGGTTAATATCTCGACCTTCTCGCCTGACTTGAGCGCGTAGGTTAAAGACACCATGCGGCCATTTACCCTGGCCCCCCGGCAACGGTGTCCGACTTCTGAATGGATGCTGTAGGCGAAATCCAGAGGCGTAGCCCCTTTGCTCAAACGGATGACTTGCCCTTTGGGTGTCAGCACGAAAATCTGATCTTCGAACAAATCGGCGCGGAAATCTTCCAGCATGGATTCGTTCCCTGAATCTCCCTCCAGCAGTCGCCTTAAAGCGTTGATGCTGTGATCCAGCGCATCGCGCTTACCGCCTTCCTTGTAACGCCAGTGAGCCGCCACTCCATACTCTGCATAGGCGTGCATGGCTTCTGTTCTAATTTGAATTTCGACTGGACGGCCTTCGTCCGCAATCACCACCGTATGCAAGGACTGATAGCCGTTTTCTTTCGGATGGGCGATGTAATCATCGTATTCGGCGGGTACAGACAACCAGTGTCCATGCACCAGCCCCAACACGGTGTAACAGGTCGTGACATCATCCACCAACACCCGTACTGCATGCAGGTCGTACAGTGACTCCAGAGGAACATCCTTGCGGCGCATTTTCCGGTAGATGCTGTAAATATGCTTGGGACGACCGTAAACCTTGGCCTTGATGGAATGCGCCGTCAGTTGCTCAGATAGTTCATCAATAAACTGCTTGACGAAGCGTTCCCGTTCGGCACGGTTAACGGCCAGGCCTTTGGCCAAGGTGCGGTATTCATCGGGATATAGGTAACGAAAAGATAAATCTTCCAGCTCCCATTTAATTTGCCCTATGCCCAGGCGGTTGGCCAGAGGACAAAAAATATCGAGGGTCTCTTGAGCAATATGAGCACGCAAACCCTCATCGCCGTGTTTTAGCAATCGCAGTCTTTGTAGCCGATAAGCCAGCTTGACCAGTACCGCCCGCAGGTCATTGACCACAGCCAATACCATGCGCCGCAGCAATTCAGCCTGATCAGGCTCCCGAATTTCCTCAGGACGGTATTCATCAAAGGTGTTCAGCCAATTGACCTTCTCCACCAACTCGGCCACCGCCTTACCGAAGCGAAGCTGGATGTGATCGCCTGGCAGATGATCCCTGAGGTAGGGGTCACTCAGCAACGCTACTTGCAGCGTCAGGGCATCCACTCTTAGTTTGCGCAGAATGTCGGCCACGTCCATGCTCCGTGGTCGCACCTGCAAGCCTTCCACCCGGGCCGCCAGGGCCATGCCCAAGGCCTCGGTAATTTTGTCCTGTTCGGCGGGCGTATATCCTTCGGTCAGGCTGTCTCGCCATTCCTCATCAGAGCGACTGGAATGGGCCGGATCATACAAAGCGTGCTTCATTGGGTGTGACGGTCAGCCTGGGGCTGATTCCAGGCTTTTGCTGGCAACCTCGTAGACATCCCGGGATATCGAATCCAACGAGACGATGCGCTGTAATTGCTCCCGCATGAGGGTTTGTCTCACTTCATCATACCGACGCCAGTTGGTCAGGGCACTGAGCATACGAGCGGCAATCTGCGGATTGATGGCATCAAGTTCCTGCACTCTGTCGGCCAGAAAGCGATATCCACCTCCTTCAATGGCATGAAAACTGGCCGGGTTGGACTGAGTAAACGCCCCCACCAAAGATCGCACCCGATTGGGTGTGGTTAATTCAAATGCGGGATGCGTTAACAGTGCCTGCACCCGATCCAAAGTACCCGGCCAATGGCCGGTGGCCTGCAAGGCAAACCATTTGTCGATGACCAAAGCGTCCTGCTCCCACATCGCATAGAAATGCTCAAGACAGGCCTGCTTTTCGGGGTGGTCGCTGTTCACGATACACGTCAGTGCAGCGATTCGGTCGGTCATGTTGCGAGCCTGGTGATACTGCTTCAAAACTTCAGCATGGCTGGCGGCATCGTTCAGTTCGTTCAGATATGAAAGACACACATTCTTGAGGCGGCGGCGTCCGCTCTGGGTTGGGTCATAGCCGGTTTCGGTGGTGACCGAATGCGCTGCATAAACCCGTTCAAAATCACTGCGTAAAATCTTGGCCAAATCACGACGCACAGCCTGGCGGGCACTGTGTGTGGCTTCAGGGTCAATGACAGCCTGGGCCGCATGCAGATAATCTTCGGCGGGAAGACCCAGCATCAAGGCCGCATAAGCCAAATCTTCGTGTTCATACGCCAGGCGAGAACGAAACGCATCAATTAAACGCTCATCCAGCGGGCGTTCCGGTTCCGCCATCCGTTCCAGGATAATCCGTACAGCCACCTGCTGGCCGGCATTCCAACGATTGAACGTATCGGGATCATGAATGGACAGGAAGAACAATTCGGTAGCGGATTGCGCGGTTTGCAGTTTGACCGGCGCGGAAAATCCTCTAAGCGGCGAGATGACCGGCTTGAAGGACAAGCCGTCGAATTGAAAGCTGTGTTCGTGATCTCGCAATTCCAGCACCCGAGTGATAGGCCAGGTCTTGGCCGGATCCTCATCAGCCAGCCGTACCGGTAATGATTCCCCACCGGGGCCGAGCAAACCCAGCGCGAAAGGAATGTGGAACGGACGCTTGCCCGGTTGCCCTGGGGTGGGCGGGCAGGTCTGGCGCACCGTCAGGTTAAAGACCCCGGTTTGGGCATCAAAGCTTTCCGTCAGGTGCAGTTCGGGAGTCCCTGCCTGGCAGTACCACAGGCGGAATTGGGTCAAATCTACCTCGTTGGCTTCTTCCATACAGCGCACGAAGTCATCACAGGTCACGGCTTCACCGTCGTGCCGATCGAAATACAAATCGGTTCCCAGGCGGAATCCTCTGCTGCCCAGCAAGGTTTGCATCATTCGGACGACTTCAGCTCCTTTCTCGTACACGGTCAGTGTGTAGAAATTATTGATCTCAATGTAGGAAGCCGGCTGTACCGGGTGGGCAAGAGGCCCGGCATCTTCAGCAAACTGACGGGTACGCAAATGATCGACTTCATCTATACGCTTGACGGCCACCGAATGGCGTGAGGCGGAAAACTCCTGATCACGAAATACGGTCAATCCTTCTTTCAGGCTCAACTGAAACCAGTCACGACAAGTAATTCGGTTGCCCGTCCAGTTATGAAAATACTCATGGGCGATGACACCTTCTATGCCCTCGTAATCGGTATCGGTGGCCGTTTCCGGGCTGGCCAGCACAAATTTGGTATTGAAAATGTTGAGGCCTTTGTTCTCCATTGCCCCCATGTTGAAATGGCTCACGGCCACGATCATGTAGACATCAAGGTCATACACCCGACCAAAAACGGCTTCGTCCCAGCGCATGGCCTCTTTGAGGGATTGAATGGCATGGCCGCATTTGGCGATGTCTCGTGATTCGGCATAGAGTTGCAGGCGTATCTCCCTGCCGGTTCCATCGGTAATGCGTTCTTCCAGGCAATCCAGCCGACCGGCTACCAATGCAAACAGATAACTGGGTTTGGGGTGAGGGTCTTCCCACTTGACCCAATGCCGGCCATTTTGCAACTGACCTGAAGCAACCGGGTTTCCGTTGGCCAGCAACACAGGAAAGCGTTCCTGATTGGCGATCAGTGTTGCAGTGAAGCGGGTCATGATGTCCGGTCGGTCCGGAAAATAAGTGATGCGCCTAAATCCTTGCGCCTCGCACTGGGTGCACAGCATACCGTCAGACGAATACAAACCCTCCAAAGCCGTGTTTGCCTTAGGGTAAATGCGGGTGATGATTTCCAGCTCAAAAGGACGGTCGGGTACTGCGTAGAGTGTTAAGGACTCGTCAGTGCAGGTGTAGGTGGCTACATCGACCGTCTGGGCGTTGATCCGAATGCTTTCCAGGGCGAGGTGCTCGCCATCCAAAGTGAGCGTGTCATACCGATCCGCCTTGGGATTTTGCTTAATCCGCAAACGCGATACCACTCGGGTATCCGCCTCATCCAGTTCAAAAACCAGTTCTATGGATTCCACCAGAAATGCGAAGGGCGAGTAATCACGCAAATAAGTGGTTTTGGGAGTGGCATCACGCATGGTTAATCTCACACAGTATGAACAAGAAGAAATTCCAGCAGGGCTTTTTGAGCATGCAGGCGATTCTCGGCTTCATCCCAAACCACACTGTGAGCACCTTCCAACACGTCAGTGGTGACTTCTTCCTCACGGTGGGCGGGCAGACAGTGCATGAATACCGCATCGGCAGCGGCTATCGCCATCACGGAAGCATCGACTCTGAAATGACTGAACGCCTCCCGGCGCAGGGCTTGTTCTTCCTCATGGCCCATGCTGGCCCACACATCGGTCACGATCAGATCGGCGTTGCGGGCGGCGGTATGAGGGTCATGACTGATGCAAACCCGATCACCAGCGGCACGAACCAACTCGGAATCGGGTTGATACGGTTCAGGGCAGGCGATATTCAGGCGGAAATCCAGCAAGCCAGCGGCCTGAATATAGCTCTGGCACATATTGTTGCCGTCGCCAATCCAGGCTACGGTTTTTCCGGCGATGTCGCCCCTATGCTCGAAATAAGTTTGCATGTCGGCCAGCAACTGGCAGGGGTGATAGCGATCCGTAAGCCCATTGATGACCGGAACTTTGGAATACGCTGCAAAAGTTTCCACGGTTTGATGTAAGTGGGTGCGTAGCATAATGACGTCTACCATCCGGGAAATGACCCGGGCAGAATCCTCCACGGGTTCGCCGCGCCCCAGTTGAGTGTCCCGTGGTGAGAGGAATATGGCACTGCCGCCAAACTGGGCCATGCCCGCTTCAAAGGAAATGCGAGTGCGGGTGGAGGATTTTTCGAACACCATGGCCATGACTTTGTTTTTCAAGGGCTCATAAGGTGTTTTTAGATTTTTGAGTTGTATGGCGCGTTGGATCAGACTACGAAATTCGACAGGACTCAAATCATCCAGAGTAACAAAGTGACGCACGGTCATGGTGGCCTTCCTGCTCAAGGAGCGGTGAATTCGGTTATCAGAGCAGAAAGATCATCCAGCAAAGCGGTTTCTTCCTGTGTGTTCATAATGAACGGAGGCAGCAGACGCACGGTGGTATCCGCTGTGACATTAATGAGATACCCCCGCGCCAGAGCTTCGCCGACCAAGGCGGTGCAGGGTTTATCCAGTTCTATCCCGATCATCAGGCCTTTTCCACGGATGTCAACGACCGCCGGGTTGGCACTTAATCGGAATTTAAACCCTTCCAGTAAGCGGGTTCCCAAGGCAGCGGCCCGCTCAACCCAGTGACCGGTCTCCAGCGTGTCGATCACAGCCAAAGCCGCACGACAGGCCAGCGGATTGCCGCCAAAGGTTGAGGCATGTTTTCCGGCGGTGAGCATTTCCGCTGCAACACCACGCGCCAGACAGGCACCGATTGGAACCCCATTGGCCAGTGCTTTGGCCAGGCTCATGACATCCGGTTTAATACCGCTGGACTGGAAAGCAAACCAGGTTCCGGTGCGGCCCATTCCGGTTTGCACTTCATCCAGCATCAGCAACCAACCTCGCTCATCGGCCAATGCTCGCAGTCCGGCCAGATAAGTCGGCGACGGCACCCGAACACCCCCCTCACCCTGTACCGGTTCGACCAATATGGCGGTGATATCGGGATGATCCAGCTGAGCCACTGCGGCCAGATCGTCATATGGGACACGCAAAAAACCGTGTACCAGAGGTTCAAACCCGTCTTGTATGCGGGGGTTGCCGCTGGCACTTAGAGTGGCCAGGGTACGCCCATGAAAGCTTCGCTCCATGACCACCACAACAGGTGACTCAATGCCCCGGTAATGACCGTGACGACGGGCAATCTTGATGGCGGCTTCGTTGGCCTCTGCTCCAGAATTGCAAAAGAAAGCGTTATCCAGACCGCTTAATTCACATAATCGGGAGGCTAACTGCTCCTGCAAACCGACCCGATAAATATTGGAGGTATGAATCAATTGACCGGCCTGACTGGACAAGGCCTGAGCAATGGCAGGATGGGCGTGTCCCAGGCTACACACCGCCACCACGGAAATGGCATCGAAATAGCGTTTGCCTTCCGTGTCCCACAACCAGACACCCTCACCTCTCTCGAACGTGATCGGCAAGCGTGCGTAAGTCGGCATTACCGAATCTGTCATAGTGCTTATCCCCAAAAAAGAAAAAAGGCAGTCACAAGACTGCCTCCGATGAAATGGGCGTGAATTATAGTAAAAATGACTTTTTGTACAAGTGGAAGGCCAAACCAGGCCGATTTGGGGCAAACTATCAATGGCCTTGATATTCAAGCTTTCGGGCGCAATCCGATATTCTATTCTCCTACCCGAATCCCCCCAGTCCGCATTACGATATCAAGGATAATTCATGATCAAGATAGGCTTGGCTAGTTTGAAAATCGGTGTCCCTATCGCCTGTAACGTTTACGATAAAAACGGCAAACTTCTGCTGCGAAAAGGGTTTGTACTCGAATCACCACATCAAGTTGAGGTTCTGTTCCGAGATGGCTTGTACATCAAGTCGGAACCGGTTCGCACCTCCATCGCACACCCGCGCTCTGAACCTAAAATAGAGCAGGCCAGCATTCCAACGGCCATCTCGGTTCTGACCCAGGAATTGAAAAATCAGGAGAACCTCGTCCGGATCATACGGGGAAAAACCGGGCATCCCGACATACACCGTTTGTATGCGGCCTCCGTACACAAGCTCATCACCGCCGTTCAAAGACAACGCGACCTGTGCATGGCTTACGTTTTCTTCAACAAAACCACCGAAAACTACCCCCTCAGACACTCGCTGGATACCGCGATCATCGCCACCATCATCGCCAATTCACTGGATAAAAGCCCGTACGAGACCATTAACATCGCAGCCGCCAGCCTGACCATGAACATCAGCATGCTGAAACTGCAAGAACAATTGGTGAGCAAGGCGGAGCCGCTGTCCGCCGAAGAACGCGCCAAGATCAACATGCACCCAAGCGCATCCGCTACCCTGCTGAAACAAGCCGGTATCAGCAACGACGATTGGCTGACTTTTGTACAATGTCATCATGAAAAAAATGACTGGACAGGCTATCCACGGGGACTGAAGGGGGATGACATTCCCGAGGGTGCTCAAATTGTTTGTCTGGCCGATCGGTACACGGCCACCATTTCCCCACGTTCGTACCGCCAAGGACTCGTACCCAATGTAGTGCTACGGGAATTATTGCTGAAACACGGAGACACGCTGTGCCTGAGCCATGCCGGGGTGTTAACCAAGGTGGTCGGGATTTACCCTCCCGGCATGTTTGTGAAACTGCGTAACGGAGAAATTGCCGTGGTTGTTTCCAGCGGCGAGGACGGTGCCTGTCCGAGGGTCAAATCCATTATTGGGGCAGACAACGCGCCGCTGCCGTTTCCGATCAGTCGGGACACCAAAAAAGGCCCGCTGCGTATAACGGCTTCAGTACGGCTGGAACCCGAGCGGGTTCCCTTTGATATGGTGAAAATATGGGGAGAAGAAGGCGGAGCCGGTTGAAGCACAGAACGCCCGCAACCGATGCAAAACCAGATGTGGTTCAGGTGTTGATCCCACACTGCCCTCCGGGGCAGCGCCGCCGGAAATGCCAGCGGGCAAAATGCTCATAAACCCAGCGCAATAGGGGTTGCACCCGCGCTGCGGTACAAAAAGCAGCCAGATACCGATACCCGGCCAGATGACTCCACAGCAGCAAAAAACCGTCGGCCCCTACGTGAAACCGGCCCTCACCGTCCATTACATGAAATCGGGCCATCGCCTCCGTAGAAGACAAGCCCCATTCGATCAACCGCGCTGATTCACGGGTGACATCAATCCACTCGATGTTACCCCGGTGAGACAACCC
>JBPCSC010000571.1:0-11640 GCA_051007495.1 Methylococcaceae bacterium
GCTATGGGGTGGATGATTCAGGTTTTTATCGTGCAGGTGGACTAATATCGGCAACACTAAAGCCATGGTATGTTTTAGGTTGAGGGTATTTTTTTTAAGGCCATTGTGCAGTTAAAGATATTACAAGGCAATTATTGCAGCACTGTGGATGTTATTTACCCCCCCCTATCCCCTAAGCCCGTCCGTCAAATGCTGTTCTATTACTTCGCGCATGGCCTGGTGCAGTTTGGGGTTGGCGGTTAGTATATTGCCGCTTTCAAAATACCCTTCCCGGCCTTCCAGGTCGGTGACTATGCCGCCGGCTTCCTGTATTAACAGAATACCCGCTGCAATATCCCATTTCTTCAGGCCGAGTTCCCAGAATCCGTCAATTCGGCCTGAGGCAACATAGGCTAAATCAAGTGCTGCCGAACCGGCGCGGCGTATGCCGGCGGTGTCGTTCATCATGGCTTTGAACATGGCGAGATAGGCTTCAAGGTGGGTTTGATCCTTGAACGGAAAACCCGTGCCGAGCAGGGCATTTTTGAGGCTGGTTTGTTTGGCCACCCGTATACGCCGGTGGTTGAGCATGGCCCCACCCCCACGACTGGCGGTGAAGAGTTCTTGCTTGAGTGGGTCGTAAATGACGGCCTGCTCAGGTCGGCCCCGGTATAACAGGCCTATGGATACGCAGAAATGAGGAAAACCATGCAGAAAATTGGTGGTGCCATCAAGCGGGTCTATTACCCATAGGTATTCCGCCTGGGACGGGCCTTGTACGCCGCCTTCTTCTCCCAAAAAACCATGCGAGGGATAGGCGCGGTTCAAAATGTTGATGATTTCGTTTTCAGCCTGTTTGTCTATTTCGGTCACAAAGTCATTGCGACCCTTCAGGGTGATGGTGAGGTGTTCAACCCTGTCCATGGAACGGGTGATGATGTCGCCGGCCGCTCGTGCCGCACGCACCGCGATGTTAAGCATGGGATCCATGATGATACGCCTTGAGTGATTGTTCTAAGAAAAAGGAGGGGGTAGGGTTTGTCTTGAGTGTGCGTGAGACCTGGTCTTGGTCGGGTGGTAAACTCTTGCTTTCGTCTTATCCAAACTCTTACATGGCTATTCTACCCCACCTGCGTATTGTTCTGGTTGAAACCACTCACCCCGGTAATATCGGGGCCACCGCCCGGGCCATGAAAAACATGGGGCTGGCTGATCTGGCTTTGGTCAACCCTAAAATTTTCCCTAGTTCCGAGGCGGTTGCCCGGGCTTCAGGTGCCGATGATGTGCTGGATAACGCCCAGGTATTTGCGACGCTGCATGAGTCCATCGCCGATTGTGGCCTGGTCATTGGGGCCAGTGCCCGCCTGCGCTCGATTAGCTGGCCACAACTGGATCCACAGGAGTGCGCCCGGCTAGTCAGTCACACCCAGACGCCTACGGCGATATTGTTCGGGCGGGAACATTCCGGCCTGACCAACGATGAACTGGAACGCTGCCATTATTTGCTGCATATCCCGTGTGATTCTGAGTTTAGTTCCCTCAACGTGGCGGCCGCCGTGCAGATCCTGGCGTATGAACTGCGAAAAGCCGCCGTGGCTCTGGATGTGCAGCCAGCAGCAACGGAACGGGCCACCGGCCTGGAAATGGAGTCGTTTTTTGGGCATTTGGAGTCCACGCTGTATGCCTTGCAGTTTCTGCATCCGCGTAAAAACACGCCCTCCATCACCCGCCGCTTGCGGCGCATCTTTAACCGGGCACAGCTTGAATCCGCTGAAATCCACTTGCTGCGCGGCATACTCAGCGTCATCGGTCTGCGTATCAAAAGCGAGTATCCCGATCGGGACGCCCCATGAATTGTGTGCCTCAGGGCGGTGCCCGCTTCAGTTTTTCGACTGCGCCAGATGCCGCCCAACTGGCACGCTATTTTGCTTTGCGGGAAACCCGGTTCAGGGAAACGCTAGGGTGGCAATCGTTCAGAGGGGAGGCGGATGATCACGACCAACGGTCTAGCTTCGTGCTGGCTTTGTGTGAAAACGAAGTGGTAGGTGGGGTGCGGCTGTATATACGACGTGGCCATGCACACGATGGTTTGCCTCTGGAGGCCGATGGACTAAGGCTGGCTGAGTTGTTTCCTGAATGGGAACTGCCCGGCACAAGCTACTTCGAGGCAGGCCGCCTGGCGTTGACGGCCACGCCTCATCCCGGCGAATTGCTCGCCGGTTTGTTTGAGCAGATGCTGGCTTTGGCCCGACTGCAAGGGTGTCGGTATTTGTTTGCCATTTCCCCTCCCGTACAGGCCCGCCATTATCGACGTGTGTTCAGGCAGTTGGGTGAGCGGTTTGAGACCTTGGACATTGAGGTTCCTGACCGACCTCTCTACGAAAAAACGCCTATGCGTTTGTCTATGCTCGATCTGGATCAGGCTTACAGGCAGGATTCCACTGAAACACACGGCAGCCCGAAGGCTTGGGCTACGGCGGGGTGAGTGATGCGCCCGGCACTGATGTTTAAGCCCTTGGCCAAAGCCTTGTTGTCTTGCAAGGCTACACGCCAACCTTTGGCGGCCATTTCCTGTATGTAAGGAAAGCTGGCTGAGGTCAGGGCCAGGGTTGAGGTGCGCGGCACGTTGCCCGGCATATTGGCCACTCCGTAATGAATGATGCCGTCTACCGTGTAGATGGGGTGGTCATGGGTGGTGGGTTTGATGGTTTCGACACAGCCGCCCTGGTCTACGGCTACATCCACAATCACCGCACCCGGTTGCATGAGTGCCAAATCTTCCTGCAGGATCAAACGCGGGGATACCGCACCCGGCACCAACACCGCACCGATCACCAGGTCAGCCTTGGCCAGTTGTTCCAATACGTTGTGTCGGTTGGAATAAATCAGTTGTACGTGGGGCGGCAAAATGTCGCTGAGTCGGCGCAAGCGTTCCAGTGACATATCCAGCAACACCACTTGCGCCCCCAGGCCGGCCGCCATTTTGGCTGCATTCGAGCCGACCACGCCTCCGCCTAAAATCAGCACCCGTGCCGGCGGTACGCCCGGCACTCCACTGAGCAACACGCCCCGCCCGCCGTAGATTTTTTCCAGATATTTGGCTCCTTCCTGCACGGCCATGCGCCCGGCGACCTCCGACATGGGGGTGAGCAGCGGCAGTTCGTGGTTGGCCAGTTCTACCGTTTCATACGCGATGCAGTGTGCGCCGCTGGCCAGATGAGCGCGGGTGAGTCGCTCGCTGGCGGCAAAGTGAAAATAAGTAAACACGGTTTGGTCGGCCCGTAGCAGGTTCCATTCTGATTCGGCCGGCTCCTTGACCTTGAGTATTAGCTCGGCTTCGGCCCAGATGCTGTTGACGGAATCGACAATCTGCACGCCTACGGCTGAGTATTCGCTGTCGGCAAAACCGCTGCCTGTGCCGGCTCCGGCTTCCAGCATCACCAAATGGCCGGCCGCTACCAGGGTGGCGGCTCCAGAGGGAATCAACGCGATACGGTGTTCGTGGCTCTTGATTTCTTTAGGTATGCCTATTCTCATTGGACGCCTCGTTTAAGGGGTTTAGCTTGATGGATTGAAAAGTGTTCAGGGCGCGTTCCCGGCTAGTGCGTAAATCAACCAGCGGCAGCGGGTAATCCACACCCAGACGTATGCCGGATTGCGCCAGTACTTCATTCGGGGCTTCCCAGGGCTGATGCAGGTAACGATCCGGTAAACGTGCCAGTTCGGGTACCCACTGGCGAGTGTAGTGTCCTTTTGAGTCAAAGCGTTGTGCTTGCAGCACCGGATTGAAGATACGGAAATAGGGCGCGGCATCGGCACCGCAACCGGCCACCCATTGCCAGCCCAAGGTATTGCTGGCCAGATCAGCGTCGGTCAGGGTGTCCATAAACCACTCTGCCCCGCGCTGCCAGGGGATGAGCAGGTTTTTGGTCAGAAACGAAGCCACCACCATGCGTATTCGGTTGTGCATCCAGCCAGTAGTCCACAGTTCACGCATACCGGCATCGACCAGCGGAATGCCGGTCATGCCGCGCTGCCAGGCGGTTAAGGCTTCGGCGTAGTCTGAAGCCCAGGCAAACGCCTTGAAGCGGTCATCCAGAGGCTGATCCACCGATTGAGGCTGGTGATACAGCAGGTGGTAGGCAAACTCACGCCAGAGAATTTCCTGCACAAACACCTTTTGGCCTTTGCTGGTGGCGTTTTCAGGCAAAGCCGCCATGATTTGGCGGGGGCTGATTTCACCGAAGGCAAGATGAGGCGAAAGCGCGGAAGTAGCCAGGCGGTCAGGATGATTTCGCGCCTCGTCGTAGTGCTCCAGTGCCTCCGCCACAAATGCCAGCAATTTGCGCATGGCGGTGGATTCGCCCGGATACCCATTCCGGTAGAAGTTTTGATCCCAGCCTAAGCGAGGCAGAAGATTCAAGTCCTCCAGCGAATGGCTGCTCAGCGCTGCGGGTACGGGTGGCAAAGCCGATGGACACGGCAGCACCGCATCCATACATCCGGCTTTGAGTGCGGCCTTGCTGAACGGCGTGTATACCCGATACGCCGCCCCCGAAGCCGGATGTAAAGCCCAGGGTTCATGCAATAAAGCACCGTTGTAGCTATGCACCTGAAGGCCATCCGCCAGCAGACGTGACTTGATATCCGTATCCCGGCGGATGTGGTGGGGTTCGTAGCAGCGGTTCCAGTACACCGCCTTCGACCCGGTGAGGGTGATCAGTTCTTTCAGACTTATGGCCGGGTCGCCGCTACGGATAATCAACCTTGAACCCAAACCCGATAACGCCTGTTGCAGTGCCTTCAGGCTGTGGTGTAACCAGGCACTACTGGCCGCGCCGATGACGTCGTTTGGATCATGCAGATAAACCGGAATCAGCGCAGTGGACGTGGCCAGTGCGGCGGTTAAAGCCGGGTGGTCAGTCAGGCGCAGATCACGTCTAAACCAGACTATGGCGGTAGACATAAGGGGTTTACGGTGTGGGTTCGGTGCGGCTTAGCATACCGGTACGCTCTGTGGTGAGGGGGTATTCATCCACATGAAAATGGTTGAGATAAACGGTGTAGCCGTACGTCACCGGTAAAAACAAGGTTTCAACCGTCGCCGCCAGCGGCAGGGTAACCCCCGCCACGGTGCGATCAATCAGGCTCATCCACTCAAAACCCGGTTTGGCCGCAGGATTGGCCGTTTTGGCCGGCGGCAAGCCCTCGGTGAGTACACGGTATTGCAAGTGGGTGGACTGATACGCCATGGGGGTTTCAGTGCCTTTGAGTACAGTCGGCGAACAACCGCACACGCAAAGGGCCAGAACAAAAGCTGAAATGACAGAGGGTTTCATCATGGTTGGGGAGTATTTGAGCAGGGATTGAGGTGAACAAGGCGGGCCGTATTGAGCCGGTCAGGTGGCCGTTTTCCCGGCCAGTACAAACCGCTTATAAAACGGCCAATGAGCAACATGCAGATAACGCCGTACCGGAGATTTAATAACCGACACACACAGCGCGATGGAAAACAAACACCAAACGGCGGCGTATTCGTTGGGATTGTCGGTGAGGAGATCGGACAGCAAAGGGCCTACCAGATAGTGAAAACCGACAAAACGCCAGGAGCCATACAGTATAGGCAGCCAGAATGAACTCAAAATGTAGACAAAGCCATGCAGGCCATACCGAAAGCCAAACGGATTGTCTGGGTAATCGGACATCAAACCATTGAGCGGCAACTGCCAGGCGATGTGCCAATCGCCAGAAACCGAACAGGCTGAAGTTCCGCAAAAACCTTCGTAGCCTATGATGCAGTTACCCGCCCAGGCAAAAGGATACATTTTGACCAGCATGGCCAGGGCCGCCACGCTGCACAAGGCATAAACGCCGATGCGGATACGCTCCTTAACCGCATCCGGGATGAAATACAGGGCCACCATGTTGACGAAAAAAGGTTGAAAAGCGATGTGTAAGTAGCCAAACAGCGTCAGTATCTGATTGGGAGGCGCGTCACACAGATTGATATAAATGTAGGTAGCCGCCTGCAACAACTCCATGCAGGCGAAATACGTCAGAGGAACCCAAAGCTCTTTCGATTCACCTTTCCAGGCCACATAGCTTGCCGTTCCAAAACCGACAGCCGCCAGGACTGCCGAGGCTTCTCCACTCCAGCACATAAAAATTTCACTCTATTTATTGTTATAAGGACTTCAAAACCCAAAGGGCCATCAGTTGCAAGCCCGCATTATACGGGTGCTCAAGCAGCCTGTGTGAAGTGGCACAAGAAAAAACAGAACCGGAGGTTCGTAGTCCCGCCTTCAGGAGGAATGAGCGATCCGGCGAAGAGGCAGGTGTGGAAACACAGTGAATGCCGGGTGGGTTCACATCGCCATGAGTGGATTCCAGCCGACTGGTTCAAAAACCTGTTGTTCCCGGTAAAAGCCACCCTCCCGTTCAGTCGCGCCGGGCATAGGGGGTTTATTTTTTATCCGGAAAACGTTTGCCTAAAAACCGGGTAATCTGTTCGGCAATACCCGGTGTGCGGTTCAGTTGGGTATTGATTAAAGTCTCACGGCCACATTGAGGGCAGGACGAGACAAAATCCTGACCCGGAATAAAGGCATCGCTGTTCGGGTGAAAGGTTTTATGCCAACCACAGGATTGGCAGGTACACAGATAAGGAAGGGGTTTTATACACATGTCATATCCCGTTATTGTCGGATGGCCTGCTGGCGGTTAAGTCAGGTCAGTTCGTTTTAAGATCTTCCGCTATATCATGACTCAAGCGGTTAATCAGTTCGTTGATGGCGGCTACTCGGGCAGGGGCGGTCTCTGAAGGATAGTGAACCTGATGGCTGGACTGGCGGGTTTCCACTATCTGATGATGCCGTGCCAGCGTCCATTGCGTGACCAATCGGGCTGTGCCGGTGCTGTCCGCCAGTATGTCCAGTATGTCTACCGATAACCTGAGCGTATCCGCCAGGTTGGGACGGCTGTCGTTCTGCAGTATGACGGTATCCGGCAATAACGTGGAAAGATTCTGCTGCAATACTCTTAGTATGTTGTCATCCAGCCGTTCGGCCCAGCGGTTGTAATCATCCAGTTGATATTGATTGTCTGTGCCTGAGGTAACGATTTGCGGCCTGTCGGCATAATGAGGTATGTGTACCGCAGACAAGGTGACAACCCGGGTTTTCCGGGAATCTGCCAGAACCGGCTCAGGGTTTAATGGGTTGAGTAAAAAATAATGGGGCGATGGCGTATGGGCCATACAACCCGCAAGGGTAATACCGGCCAGCAGGTATAATGCGATACGGATATTCATGTTGTGCTGTATGAGTTGAGATTCGGTGAACCGGCCAGATGATCAGGGTTTGCCTACGAGTACGGCTTCAGGATGCCGCTCCAGTAAATCGGCCAAATCCTGTATGGAACGGGAGGCATCCCGCAAACTGGATAAACTGCCGCGCAGTTCTGACTCAGAGCCTAAAGTATCGGTCATGGTTTCAAAGGTGGTTCCGGCTTTGCTCAGGGTTTTCTCGGTGGTTTCCAGTGTGCGGCGGGTGGTTTCCAGCAAGGGGCCCGTTTGCTTTTTTAATTCCTCAACCATGCCTTGCGAGGTATGCAGCACCGTTCGGGTTTCATCCAGAGTGTCCCGGGTACTTTTCAGTAAAGGTTCGAGGTGGCCATTCAATCGGGATATCAGTATTTCGGTCTGTCTTAAAGTGGCGGCCACGGCCTTGCGGGATTCCCTCGCCTCGTCCGATACCAGCATGCTGCGTATGGCTTCCAGGGTTTCAGACAAGTCGGTTACTATCTCCTTCAGGGGTAATTCCCTTAACTGGTTGAATAATTCATCCACCGTATTGCGGATTTCATCTGCTGTGGTTGGGATACTCGGCATTTCCAGCAAACCATGATAACTCATGCCCATGAATTCGGCCGGTTTATAAGGGTGCAGGTCAAGGTCTACATACAATAAGCCGGTCAGTAAACTCTGCATCTCCAGACGCGCCCTGAACCCGGCCTGGGCCAGACGGTCGCGGTAATCTTTTTGTTCGTCATCGGACAGGGCCATGGGTAAGGATTTGCCTTCAGGCCCGATAAAACTGTTGCGTTCGATTTCCAGTACCACCGGTTTGTATACTTTGCCGGTGGAGGGATCAACCTGTAAGGAAATCTCGCTGACTACGCCTATTTTTACTCCCTGCATTTTGACCGGCGCGCCGATTTCCAGGCCGTTCAGCGAGGAATCAAAATAAGTGACATACCGTATCACATCATTATTAAGCAGATTGCGCCCACCGAATATGAATATCCCGGTAACCAGCAGCGCGAGCGCACCCAGAACAAAACCTCCTATGGTCATGGGATTAACGGATTGACTCATGCAGGACTCCCGTGGGTGATATTGATAAAACCGTGGACTAAAGCGCGTGCGGCTAATCTACAGCGTAAAGGGGTTTTGGTCATGATTGGTCTCTGGTGTATGGCGATCATTTGATACTGCCGGTTGAGGGATATTATAATAATCACGCCCCCACAAACCATCCCAGTTTGCGGTTTAGGGTGACCACCTCGCCGACAATAATGAGGGCGGGTGAGTGGATCTGGCTGTGGGTGGCGCGTTCGGGTAAATCGCTTAACGTGCCGACTACCATCCTTTGCGCACGGGTAGTGCCTTGCTCTATCAATGCCGCCGGTCGGTCATCAGGACAACCAGACCCAATCAATTCAGCGCAAATGTGCGAGAGGCTTTGCAAGCCCATGTAAATCACCAATGTGTGATCGGGGCGGGCGAGGTGTGCCCAGTCATGGGGGCCAGGTTCGCCGGCCTTGAGGTGGCCGGTCAGAAAAGTGACCGATTGCGCCAGATCGCGGTGAGTCAGCGGGATGCCCGCATAAGCCGCACAGCCAGAAGCGGCGGTCACACCGGGGATGACCTGAAAAGCGATGCCTTCTTCAGCCAGGGTTTCGATCTCCTCGCCACCGCGTCCAAAGATAAATGGATCTCCACCCTTAAGCCGCACCACCCGCTTGCCTTCACGAGCCAATGCAATCAGCAGACGATTGACCTCATCCTGAGGCAATGTGTGATTGCCGCTCTCCTTGCCCACATAAATGCGCTCGGCATCGTTTCTGACCCGGTTCATGATTTCAGGAGAAACCAGCCGGTCATATACCACTACGTCAGCGGCTTGCAGAGCGCGTACGGCGGCCAGTGTGAGTAAATCAGGATCGCCAGGACCGGACCCGACCAAACTCACAAAACCGGTTTTTTCATCTGTGGCTAAAGCCTCAGCCTGTATGGCGCGTTCCAGATGGCTGGCGGCTTCTTCACTGCGACCTGCCAGCACCAGTTCGGCGATAGGGCCTTGTAACACAGCTTCCCAGAAACTTCGCCGTTTGGCCGGGGCGATGGCCGCTTTGACCTTATCCCTGAATCGTTCCGCCAGACTGGCCAACTGGCCGTAGGCGTGCGGCAACCATGACTCTAACCGACTGCGTACCACCCGGGCCAACACAGGTGAAGCCCCACCGGTGGATACGGCAATCAGCAAAGGAGAGCGGTCTACCACGGCCGGAAAAATGAATGTACACAGTTCCGGGCAATCCACCACATTGACAGGGATTCCGCGTGCCACGGCCTCGGCGTGTACGGCCCGGTTAACTGTGGCCTCATTCGTGGCTGAAATCACCAGTTGAAAACCGGCCAAATCGCCTGCGGTCAGGGATTTGCAAACGTGGGTGAGTTGTTCTGCGGCCAGCAGAGCACTTAAACCGGGGTTCAATTCGGGGGCTAACACCGTAACCGAAGCCCCCGAACGCAACAGGCTGGTTACTTTGCGAAAAGCCACCTCTCCGCCGCCCACCACCAGGCAAGGGGTGGTGCGGATGTCAAGAAAAACCGGGAAAAATTTCATGGTGTTATAGCAGGACGAGTGAATGGTGATACCTCAGCGTGTCGCTGACGGCTTGCATGAACAGGTGAATGATGATGATATGAGAATATCCTGTTTTTAACTGTAACGACTTCCATCCATGACCAGCACACCAAGGATTCTTGCCCGACTCGCACCAGGCCTTATCACTCTGCTATTGACCGCTTGCAAGGCCGGGCCGGACTATCAAGCGCCGGTTCAGTCTTATCCGGCCCATTTTACTCATGATCTGAACGATACACAGCGTATCTCCGCGATTGAAACCCGCTGGTGGGGGCATTTCGATGATGCTCTGCTGACGACTTTGGTCGAACAAACCTTAAGCAACAACCTGGATGTGCGTATGGCGTCTGCTCGTTTGGTCGAGGCGCGTGGTCTGTTGACGCTCACCGGCCTGGAGTTGTTGCCCGGTGTGTCCACTCATACGAATTACACCGCACAGAAGCGTAGCCTGGACGCGCTCAATGGCAGAAATTTTGTGCCGCGTGATCTGGAACTGTTCAACGCCGGTTTTGATGCGACCTGGGAAGTGGATTTGTTTGGCCGTTTACGCAGACGGGTGGAAGTCAGCGAGGCCCAGATGGAAATCAGCCGGGCGGAGCGCAGAGACATCATCGTCAGTGTCATTGCCGAAACGGTCAGGAATTATCTGCTGTTGCGCGGGGCGCAGGCCGAGCGGTCGGTGGCACTGGCTAATCTGGCCAATCAGCAGGAAGTATTGTCGATCACTCAAGTTCAACTGGAAGCCGGCAAGGCCACTGATCTCGACACCGCCAGAATTCGTGAGTTATTGAGTGTCACCCGGGCCGGATTACCCGAACTGGACACACAGGAAGCCCAGGCCATACACCGGATCAGCGTACTCACCGGACAACTGCCCGGAGCCTTGCAAGACACTTTGTCTGTCACTCAGGACTTGCCTACGCTTACCCACGAACTCAACCCCGGTGCCCCCGAAGACCTCATCCGGCGGCGGCCTGATATTCGTTCTGCCGAACAGAAACTCAAGGCGGCTACAGCCAATATTGGCGTCATCACGGCTGAGTTGTTTCCGCGCTTGAGTTTCAACGGCAATTTTTCGCTGGAATCCAGAACCCTGCTGGGATTAGGCGGGCCGGGTTCCGAGAGTTTTCTGGCCGGTCCCCGCCTGACTTGGGCGGCATTCGATTTGGGCCGTGTTAAAACCCGTATCAAGGCGGCCAATGCCGAGGCTGATGTGGCCTTGGCTGATTATCAGCAAACCGTATTATCGGCTTTGGAAGATACTGAAAATGCCCTGGTTAATTTCGCCGGTCAAAGAACCCGCCTCATCGCCTTGAAAGAAGCCAGTTCCGCCAGCCTGGAGGCACGCCGGCTCACTCAGTTGCGATTTGAATCAGGCGTGGGGGATTTTATGTCGGTACTGGATGCGGAGCGACGAGTACTGGAAGACGAACGCCAACGCATACGCGGCCAGACGGCCACATTAACGGCACTGCTTACGGTATATAAGGCTTTGGGCGGTGGTTGGGAAGCATTTGAACAGGGGTAATAACGCCGGTTGGTTATGCTTTTGGTGGGTATTAACCACGGAAAATACGGAAGATTTTTAGTATGCTTTTTTAGTTTTTTTACAAGCCTTCTCTGATGGAAGGCTTTTTTATTGACCACGGAATACTTTTATTTTTCATACGTCTTCTGTGCTTGCCACATTTTACCAACCACAGAATAACAAAGCATTTTTTCCGTGTATTCC
>JBPCSC010000572.1:0-5296 GCA_051007495.1 Methylococcaceae bacterium
GTGGGTTGGCCGACAATCCAGGGGGCAACCGTCATGGGTATGCACGGCATGGGAGTAAAAACACCCAGTTTGGCCGCAGTGGCCGCTGCAACTACCGGATTGGCAATACTGTTACACATACCAAACGGGGGTATGTTCATCATGGGAATCTGGTCTACGATATTGGCATCAGGCATATTGACCAGATCAGGGTTGTCCGGTAAAGCATTCAATACCGACGGAGCCACACCAAAAGTGCACATCATCATCGCGGTGCCGTTTACTATAAAACCCATGTCAATATCCTCTTAAAGTTCTACAAACGCATCAATATCCACTTTCAGCAACTCACTCAAAGCCTGCCATTCCATGGTATCCCGACTTTCCATATACTCGCCTATATCTGCGATATGTTTGGCTTGCAGAAGCATGAAACGGGAAAATAGTTTCGGAAAATAAAGCCTGGGGTCAAAGTTGGAGAGCAGGCTGTTTATTTCATCTGCCAGCAAACTGGCATGAAGATATTTCTGCTGCTCAATGAGGTGTTCAAACGCCGCCAGTTTTCGTTGCAATATGTCCAGATGGCAGGAACCCTCCACTATTGAGCCAGCAGGAGGCAGGCTATCCGTACGAACGGATGCAGTGAACTCGGTGCGGGTTTCAACGGGACTCTGCAAAACAACTTCAGGTGGTTCCACAGTCTGGTTACTATAAATGACATTCTGAAACAGCCTCAGCCATTGCTGAATCTTGCTCCAGTTGTCGATAACGGTTCCTGAGGACTCTTCCAGACGCATGCCAATAGCTCTACGCATATCGTCACCGGATTGTATGATCGCTCCGACCTGTTCAGTATCCACCTGGGTTTGCCATTTATCCCACAGTGGAGTTTTTTTTGATTCCTCATGTTGCAGGGTTTGCGCCAGCAGACGAAATAACCAGTCCAGACTGGTTTGCACATTTTTTTCTTTTTTTCGAACCGGCCCTACCGCCTCCCAGTTGTTTCCCAGCAGGCCCGTAACGACATGAAGAATATCAGCCAGTGAAGACAGCCCGTTAACCAGGAAATGGCCATATAGAAAATAACTGATCACCCGAATGTCATATACGTGACCGGAAATAACCTGCTCACTGCGCTGGGCCGCCTCTATATAATTACCAGCCAACACGAGTGTGGATATTTCGTCAAATAGAGGATCGGTGGAATCAAGCCCGGGCGATTCCGATAAAGGATAAGTTCCAGATAAAAGATCAATGTTCATGAGACAAACCGGATAAAGGATGCTGGACTTGCCAGTATTGAAAGAAAAAATTGTTCAGTATAAAGGGCATGCCACTCATCAGGCCAGGCCATCTATTCGAGCAGTCTCCCGGCAAAAATCTGAATATGCCGGAACTGGAGTTGCTCGCCCTTGATCTCCTCATAGCCCAGATAACTTTCCTTATCCAGTTTTAACCAGCCATCCTTGATTCTGATTACCAGCCATATTTCAATAAATACACCCGTACTGCGCAACAACGGAAAAATCTGCTGCTGCAGGCGTGCCTCAACTTCATAAGCCCATGGCATATCATCTGAAAACCGCTCTTCATCGGATATCAGGCTGATCACCACCCCGTTCGTGGGTAATTCGGTTCTGCGACCAAAAACTGACTTAACGCCAAGAGTGGATTTACCCAGTATCAGAGGTTCAAGTTCAAGTTCTCGCTTGAGTTGTGCCTTTCTGATGCGTACCTGCAACTCGGGAAATACCTGCTGCATCAACCAGTGCAGCGAAGCGGTGGTATCCAGCTTGAGTGTCTGTAACTCATGCCGCTTAAAGGTTTCCCACTCGTCGATCAGAGTGGCGTTGAGTTCAGGATACAGTGCCAGTATGTACTGTCTGAGCACACGATCATCGAAGAAACCAAAAAAATCAAAAAAAACCTGGGCGTCAATATCGCCTTTATGTATCTGTTTGAAAAAATAACTCGGCAACGGAGTATTTGGAGCCAATAATCCAAGATTAAGTGTGATAACAACCTTTCGATCCCGATTATTGAATTCAACCCGTTCTATCAGAGAAACCTGGGAAGCGAGACTATAATAACTTTTGAATACCACATCGTCCAGACCATAGCCATTATGAATCAGCCCGGAAACAAGGGAGAAGGGATCAAAAAACCGGGCATGATCGCTAACAAACTGCTCCCATTCAGTCATCGTCCGGCCCGCGCCCCCAATTCAAGTGCCCAAATCAACTCTTCCAGACGTTCAATCTGGGAGACCAATTCCCTGCGTTGTTCATCCGTAGCCGGTGAACCGGTTTTATCATGGGGGAATGCCTCCACCAAAGCAGCACTAAAAAGCTTTAGGAGTACGTCCAGAGCCTCATGATTTGAAACACTGCGTTTTAACTCATCCAGAAACCGGTCATGACAGGCATGAATACTCGCATGATAATGAGTCGGTGCAGGGGCTTCAGGCTTATCCCAGTTTGAACGCAGACGCTCAGGTGAAAATAAAATATCGAGTGGATCTGACATAAGCTGAAATTACCGGGCAAAATAAGGCTTCATGCCGGTTCATACGCGTTGGCAAGAAACAGGAGAATCGAATAAACCAGCACCAGCAGGCAGACTACCAGCGCATAGGAAACTGCCGGGGGAATGCGAAGCGGTGCCTTCTGCAAGGGAGCCTCTATTACAGGTATTTCTTCTACGGGACCAAGCGGTATGCGCTCCCTGAGTCGCTGTTTATAATCTTCAAGCCGGTCGAGGTTACCTGCATATCGGCCGGAAAAGCCGTCATTAATACAAAAATAAAACACTTCATGCACCAAAGCCGGTGTTTCCGGCTTGAGTAACAGGGAATCCAGCAACTCAAACACCACATCACCGGCATTATCCATGTCATATAACTCCCGCTGCATATTGACCCACGAATCGCGTTTATAATCAGAAAGCAGTACATTGACTAATTCATCAGTGTGCGCCACCAGCGGGAATACCAGATAATACGCGTCACGCTCGGAATAGAGTTCAGTAACCTTTACTTTAAGTAACTCCAGGCGATTTCTGAGTTCCTGCCTGAATATATCAAGGTCAAAGTCGTTCAGCGTATCCGTGCTGGACGCATGGCGCAGTTTTTCAAGCCACTCATATACACCAGAAATAGTCATCCACACGGGATAGTTCATGTAGAAATCTCCAGGTATAACCCATACGGATCAGTTGTTTTCATCGAAGGGTTCAATCTGGACTTCAATGACACCACTGGAACTCCATGCATTCAGTATTTTTTGTACATGACGAACAAATGCGTAAAGCAAATGACCTTGCTCCTTTAATACGGGTTTGAACCTGAGATGATACATTTGAACCACTTGCCCTGAAGCAGACTGTTGACCGGGCAATTCTTCCAGACGCAAACCATTAAGACCTTTAAACACCCCGGCAAAACGACCTTGAGATACACAGCCAAAACTGTTTAACAGATCGGTCAGATCCTGGAGGTTGAATCCGGACTTGTGCATTAGGGTAAATAAATGCAAAAAAGCCTCAGTCCTGCTGATATTACCATTATGAAAGTGAGGTACAGGTGTATCCATCAACTCCCATTTGATACCCAATGTCTGACGGCGAAATGGCTGAAGTTTATACGCAACCTGCATGACCTTGTCAAACCATGGCTGTATCCACAAGGCATCAACTACCAGGGTTTTTGGTTCCTGCAGGGCATCAGGAAAATGAGGTATCAGCCAAACCGGATAACTCCCATCTTCACGCGGGTCACCGAACTCCACCTCGTACGACCCTATACCTCCGGTAATGATGCCCGGCCTAAGCGGTATCAGACCAGAATCACTGGCTTCATAAACACCGATAATTTTTTGTATGGAAAATCCCATTTCCAGACGAGGATGTCTTAAGGCGTAGCGATCATTAAACCCTTCACAAATGACCGGACTGGAAAACTCACGCACACTGTTAACCACTGGCACGGTATATAACTGAAACAGTTCGCGATGTACCTGAAAACTTTTGGGCCATGATTGGCTAAAATTGAAAACCAGGACGAAGGATTCCCAGTTGCGAATCTGCTCAGGTATGGTTACACGCAGATACAGTTCCTGACGAGGATAATGAAAATATGCCCTCTCTGCTTCAAGTGGATGATCCCAGTCATCATCCTCGGGGTCATAGGGTTCCGTTCCCAGTTGAAAGGGACATCCTATTCCATTGTTTTCACTTGAATATTCATTAAACTGGATATTGATTGAATCAAGATGCAGCCTGAGAAAATCGAAGAATTTGAGCGAAAGGGAGAAATCATTAAGATAATTGATGGATAAGTCCAGCGTACCAATATCGAAATTCTGAGCAAATGGCGCGACACATTCGACCAGCAGACTGCACCCATAAGAGGAAACTGGAGCCAGTTTTATGGTATTCAGTCGTAAAGGCATTACCCTGAGTGACCGAGTAGTGCGCAGCATGATTGAGCCACCCCATTCCGGCAATAATGCCAGTTCTGTCCCCTTGGGCAATTCCATGACTTCAGAAAGTTGTCCGGTAGGATTGGCTGTCACCGTGCCTACAGCCGGAATGGGACTTAGAAGATAAGAAAAAAACTGGCGATACAAACGGATACGTGTGCCTTCCATGTTTCTGAGAGAAGCCGTATGTATTCGGGCATGAAAGAAAGCCATTACTTCAACAAGACGACGGACATCCGGGTCATCCCGATCCAGACCTTGATGAGGTAATGCGGCATTATAGCGAATCTGAAAGTCTTCCAGCGCATTCAGATTTTCAAGGTAACTTCTGTATAACACATCATCTTGTTCCATAACTCACCCCAGTTTGATCAAGGTACCCTGAACATTGGTAATCTGCCCTTTAAGATTGGTAGTCAGGCCCTCGACGTTCATAACGGTTTGCGCAGCTACCTTAATCATGGCTCCACTGAGATCCAGGGTAGTTTGGGCCGAAACTTTAGCCTGAGTACCACTGATTTCAGTCTGTTGTTTGCCATCAATTTTGGTGGACATACCCGAAAGTTCGGCATTGCTTTTAGCGGATGCAGAGAAGTTGGCCGCCTCAATTTTCACATCGGATGTGGCGTCCATTTTAAGGTTGGCACTGGATTTCAATACCATATCATCGGTACTCTTGATATTAAATTTTCCCTGGGCCTCAAGTGTTGTGTCCTTGGTAGATTTGCAGGTAATCTCATCCGCCTCAAGAATGAATTTTTTGCATTTTAAGGAAATGGTATCCGGTTTCTGCTCGATGACACTGGTATCACTGTCCCCCCTGGATGTCAGGGTGATGG
>JBPCSC010000573.1:0-4956 GCA_051007495.1 Methylococcaceae bacterium
GGAAAATCCAGTGTGTGGAAAATCAGGTTTGACCCACGGCTTGAGTGGTCAGCACTAAGCCTCGCTGTAGCGTAGCAAGCCCTTCAGAACTAGATCAGCGTGTACCTGACAGGGCACGGAGAGATATCTGGCCATCAATTCAGAATCGCCGCCGGTTAATACCAGGCGGCAAGCTCCTTTGTACTGGGCAGCGAATCGAGCGTATGCTCGTTCAATCAACCCCAAACCCGCCTCCAGACACCCGGTCACCATGCCATTCGCCGTGGTCACGGCCCAGTCAGCAGGTGTCGTAGCCAAGGCATCGGCAAAATCAGTTGCCGAGAGAATATTGCTAAGGCCCACCGTCCCGCACGCCAGAGAATTGTGCATTAGCCTTAAACCCGGCCCGATCAACCCGCCCTGATGCCGACCTTCGGCATCCATTGCATCCAGGGTTAATGCGGTACCGCACCCCACCACACACAAGGGCTTTGAATACAACTGGCGCACCGCGATGAGGGAAAGCCAGCGATCCACACCCAAGCGAGAGGGATATTCATAGGCGTTGGTCACTCCAAAAGCATGGGACTCTGAACCCGCATGGTGTACAGGGCAATGCCAATGGCGAAGCAACCACGCTTCGATGGTGGCCGTCACCTCAATAGCCGCCACACTTGATATCCATACTTGCCCCGGACAATCAAGGTGGCTCCATTGCGAAGCGCACAGGCTATCGGAGAGTACAGAATGAACGGGAAATGCAGCCCCTGAAACCAAAGCACCAGCACGCACTTCCGCCCATTTGACGCGGGTATTTCCTATGTCTATCAGTAAGGAATCAACCTTTGAACTAGCGACGGGGTGGCATGGGCATTCCAGCATGAGGTATTCGCCCTTTCAGTGATTTAAGCAGATCGACCATATTCCCTTTTTTGAAGTTTTTCATCATCTTCTTCACTTGTTCGAACTGCTTTAACATGATGTTGAGTTCGTGGAGGTCGATTCCTGCTCCTTTGGCGATTCGGTTTTTGCGGGAGGGATTGATAATTTCCGGATGTGTTCTTTCTTGAGGGGTCATGGACTGTATGATGGCCACATGCCGGAACATTTCGTTATCGTTGACCTTGCTTTTGATGTCCTGCGGCAAATTGGCCATCATCGGTAATTTATCCATGATGGCCATCATTCCACCCATGCTCTGCATTTGCATGAGTTGATCGTAGTAGTCGTTCAGGTTGAATGCCTTGCCCTTTTGCAGTTTCTTCATCAGGCTTTCTGCCTTGGCCTTGTCCATTTTCTGCTCGGCATGTTCAATCAGAGAGAGCACGTCCCCCATACCCAGAATACGAGAGGCGATACGGTCAGGATGAAACCGCTCCAGGGCCGTGCTTTTTTCTCCCATCCCTATGAACTTAATGGGTTTTCCCGTGATGTAACGCACCGAGAGTGCTGCACCACCCCGGGCATCACCGTCGGCTTTGGTCAGGATGATGCCTGTTAGATCCAGCGTTTCGCCAAATGCCTTGGCCGTGTTAGCGGCATCCTGACCGGTCATGGCATCAACGACGAACAAGGTTTCAATCGGCTTGACCTCTGCGTGCAGTTGGCGGATTTCTTCCATCATTTCCTGATCGACGTGCAAGCGACCGGCGGTATCCAATATGAGCACATCCTTATATTTTTTGCGGGTAAATTCGATCGCACCACGAGCAATGTCGATGGGATTCTGCGAGGGATCGCTGGGAAAAAAGTCCGCACCCACTTCATCGGCTAATGTTTTGAGCTGGTCTATCGCGGCCGGACGGTATACGTCAGCACTGGCCACAACCACCGAACGACGCTCGTTTTCTTTAATCCAGCGAGCCAGTTTGGCTACTGTGGTGGTTTTACCGGCTCCTTGCAGCCCTGCCATTAAAATTACCGCTGGAGGTTGCGTGGCAAAATTAAGTTTTTCTCCCTCCTTGCCCATAATGGAAATCAGTTCCTCATTGACGACCTTGACGAACGCCTGTCCTGGCGTAAGGCTGCCCTTGACCTCCTGCCCTATGGCTCTTTGCTTGACCTGTGCCGTGAATTCCTTCACTACAGGTAATGCAACATCAGCCTCCAGCAAGGCGGTACGCACCTCTGCCAGAGTTTCCTGTATATTGTCTTCAGTCAGTCGACCCTGGCCGCTGAGCTTCTTGAGTGTTTGGGTAAAGCGTTCTGTTAAATTATCAAACATGTGAAAAAACCGTGGTGTACTTGCAACAATTCCATCCGAACTTCATCTTGGTGCAACATTATGCCAGACTAAAGAGGGGAGGACACACATCATGAACGCTAACGCACTCGGCATACTCGCCATTCTCGCCTATACGGCATCAACCATCGGCATCGTACGTTCCTTGCGCCTGGATTATCGCTCCAGCAAGGCCCTGTCTGGCTTGCGTCTGGGCATTCTGCTGCTGGCATGGCTAGCGGTCATCCTTCATGCCGGTCAGGTGGTGAGTTCGGTTCTGGCTGATGTCGGGCTGGATTTCGGCCTGCTCAACGCGCTGTCGTTGGTGTCTTGGGTTGCCGTGCTGATCCTGCTGCTGGCTGCGTTCTTCAAACCGGTAGACAAATTAGGAATAGTTATCTACCCGTTATCTGCACTGATTTTAACACTCAAACTGAGCATTCCGGCCGCTAGTCATACGCTCCATACCCATTCATGGCCCATGAATGCCCACATTCTTTCGTCCATGCTGGCGTTTAGCCTGCTCAATATAGCCGCCATGCAAGCCTTGCTGTTGGCTGTACAAGATTGGGGACTAAGAACCCATCAGGCCGCATCGCCACTGATACGCTCACTGCCTCCTCTGCAAACCATGGAATCTTTGCTGTTTCAACTCATAGCGGCGGGTTTTGTATTGCTGACGCTATCTCTGGGAACCGGGTTTATCTTTTTGGAGAATATGTTTGCCCAGCACCTGGCGCACAAAACCGTGCTGTCGATTCTGGCCTGGGTGTTTTTTGCTGTTGTTTTGGGAGGAAGAATCCTGTATGGCTGGAGGGGTGAGGTAGCCATACGCTGGACTTTAGGGGGGTTTTTATCGCTGATGCTGGCCTACTTCGGCAGCAAGATGGTATTGGAGTGGATACTCCACAGATCGTGACACAAGAGCAATTCAGGCTTTATTCTGTGTCTTCGTAATGACTACGGTAAGCGCGTTCGGCGTGTGAGGCACTATTAAAATGCATTAATTCCCGGGCGACTTGATCTTTTTCCTTTGTGAGATCATCCAGCAGGATTTGATTCAGTCCTTTTATAGTATTCAGAACATCCAGCAAGGAATCAGATACCTGAGGGGGATTGCCAGACAAGAAGGATGAAAGCTCTTCCATTGTTTTAGACCGCAAAGCCTGGGTCTGTTCGGCCTCAAGCCAGTCTTCTTCAGCGAGTGCCGCCGCCAGAGTTTCAGTCAGCTTCAGGAGTTGCTTGGCCAAATCGATTGCATCATTAGGCACAATCAATTCAACCCTTGTTAATGACTTGGCTGCGAATACCATCCCAACCACTTTGGACTTCGTTCAAGAGACGCTTGACCTCTTCAAACGCAGCGTCATCGTTATTGGCTCCTGCCATGAATAGTTGATGACTCATATACGCATAGAGGTTATCCAGACTCTCAGCGAGTTCGCCTCCCTGCTCGACATTCAAACAGGATTGTAAATACGCCAGAATCTCTATTGACTGGCTAACCGCCTTGCCCTTGCTGGCATGATCCTTACGCTGCAACGCCCCCCGGGCAACGGCTATTCGTTCCTGCAAGCCATTGAACAACATGGAAATAAGACTATGCGGATCCGCATAAACCCCCCCTGCTTCCACATAGGTTTGCCGGTATTCGTTCAAAGCGTGGCTGGATGCTCTCATGTTCGTATACTCCGATTATTTCTGACTGCTGGCCGAATTGAGGGCACTGATCTGCTGTGTCAGATAACTGCTGGTGGCCTGTAATTTACCTACTATGGAATCCATAGCATTGAATTTTGTATAAAGCTGGGTTTGATAAGTATCCATACGCTTGCTCAAGTCGGTGCGTTGACGGGTTATGTCGCTGATGGAAGTGTTCAAACCTTTGGCCCGAATGGCCAGGGTTCCAGTCGTGTCCAAAGAGGAAGTCAGCAAGTTGCTCAATTGTTCCATCAGGCCTCGGGTAAAATTTACAGTGCCCCTGGAACCCGTCTGCGTTCCGTCCATCAACACACTTAACCCTTTACTGTTACCGGTATTAGCAGTCAACACCTGCCCGTTACCAGTCGCCTCCTCGCCATCAATCGTTCCAGCAACATCAGTTCCAGAAGTACCCAAACCTGTACGCAAGCCTAATGTTGAAAAAGTATTTGTATTGACCTGGGTAATCTCAACTTTGGATGTCGATCCGTACAAAGTCGACTGTATCTGGAACTGGTTATTGATGAAACTCACTTTTACTGCCGCTCCACCGGATTTGAGATCGCTGTCTCCGTTAAAGCGGGACTGTAACTCGGCGGCCAGTTCAGTACCGGAAGCATAAGAACCCTGGGTCAAGCTGATCATGCCTGACTCCACTCCGTTCACCTTGACTTTTAATGTGTCGTTCGATGAATCAACGCTGATTGGAAACGTGCCGGTCAAGGTATCTCCCGTGAATACCGCCTGACTGGCTGCCTGGGTTATATTCACCGCATAAGTACCCGCAACGGTTTCCTTGCTGCTACTCACATAAATGCTGGCGCTGTCACTCGGTCGCCCCATGACGGCAAACAAGGCCGCCACCGAATTGCGATCACTGGCGTAAGCCTTACTCAATTTGCTGGAATCAAAGGTCAGAGTACCGTCTTTCTGAGTAGCAATTCCCAAGTCATTCAAAGTTCTCACTGACCCGGTCAAGCCACTGACTGGATTGCTGATTTGAGCCCTTAAACGGGACATGGTACTCAAAACGGCCGATTCGCCCAGTAATACTC
>JBPCSC010000574.1:0-3927 GCA_051007495.1 Methylococcaceae bacterium
GT
Organism: Methylococcaceae bacterium; assembly: GCA_051007495.1. Classification (GTDB taxonomy): domain Bacteria; phylum Pseudomonadota; class Gammaproteobacteria; order Methylococcales; family Methylococcaceae; genus CAIVXW01. Next base: position 3 of record JBPCSC010000574.1, read on the forward strand.
ATTCCCTTTTCTTTTGATGATTATCTGGAATTAGTAGATAGCGTTGGCCGTACGATTCGAGCAGATAAGCGTGGAGCAATACCTGCTGATACTCCAAAAATACTGGCTCGTTTGCACATAGATACCGATGCCTTTATTAACCATGCCAGCCGGTTTCTAAAGGAGTTTGGCCACGCAGTAGGGCGACCGGAATCATTAGTCCAACACGCAGTAAAACAACAAGCCAAATACCTAAGAGGTATGGCTGCGGCCAAGGCTTTGTGTGGGGAAAAGAGGGTGGCGTGATGGAGATAACCACCCGTAACATCCTGCCGTATCCTCATGATTGACAACCCCTCGTTAAAACGGATGTGTTCACTGAACGTCAATTGCAATCTAGCATGGGAAAAATCACCTAACCTGGTTGCGTTTCCGCACGGGTGGCAGTTTCCAGCCAAGACTGAAGCATGGGTGTATGAGCAATGTCTTCGGTGTGTAGTGGCATCGCCTTTCTACGAGTTAGTGTGCTTTCCGTGGGCCACGCTGGTAGATTTGCAGCGCAAGGGTATAGACGATAAAACGCTGGTATTTACTCGCGCTTTGAGTTTTGCTCCGCCTTGTCGGTCTTTGATTCGTGCTACGGTGTGCCAGCATATTTATGCCAACGACCTGTTGCCGTGGTTTAATACTTTGAAAATTACCGATGTATTTTGGAGTCATGCAACTGTCAATACGACGACTGATTTTGACGGTATCCGGGTTCATCCTTTCCCACTTTATCCTGTGCGCTGCGAGGTAGATGGCAGTGTTGTTGAACAGGTTGGTAAATCGCTGCATACACGTAGGTTTATATACAGTTTTATAGGTACTTACAGCGAAGGTTTGTATTTGACCCCGGTGCGCCAGTGGATATTTGATTTGCCGAAATCATCTGATGGATTTATTGAATACCGTGGTGAGTGGCATTTTGAAAAGGTGGTTTACCGTGAACAGATTATTGGCCAGTCTGTGTCTGTCATGGATAGGCAGCGGACTGAGCAATATGAGAAGGACTATACCGATGTGATGCGGGAATCTGTTTTCTGTTTATGTCCATCCGGGGCGGGGCCAAACAGCATTCGTTTGTGGGAGTCCCTTGGCTTTGGCTGTATTCCAGTTTTGCTGGCCGATACTTTGCGGTTACCCGGCCCAGCCGATGAGTGGGAACGGGCCATTGTGCGGCTGCCCGAAACACCGCAGGCTGTGGCGGGGTTGCCGACTGTGTTGCGCGACATTGCAGCCAACCCGGAGCGGTTAAGTGCAATGCAAGCGGCGGGTCGGGTGCTCTGGAAACGCTATGGCGAGAATGGGCCGCTGTCTATATTGGGAGATCTTGCCCGCCGTGACTGGATGTTGCGCCAGACAAAAATAAAATAATAATGGTATGGCTAGACTATTCCGGACACACAACCTACGCTCCTTTTGGAGCCCTTTGCCTAGAGTAGTGAGTCCCCCATGACAGAGCCCAGAAAAATGATGACGCATACCCGCGAATTCCGCGAGTCCGCCGTTCAATTAGCCTTGACCTCGTGCTTTCTCGCTCCCACGCCCCCTTCTCGTTCCTCACGCTCCCGCGTGGGAATGCATACGACCTTTGACTAGGATAATGATGGATAACCATTATCGGAGAATCGTCATGCCAAACTATCGCCGTTTTTTTGTGCCAGGTCGTAAACAAAGGGACAGGCACTTTGTTTTTGCCCCGTTTATAATTTCCATAATTCAGACTAGAATAGAAGCCAATGTTCAGATGATGAATTGAGTTTATGTGTTTTGGATAAGATAGAAAAAACGATGCCTGAAATTAGTAGGTTTCTTGGAATAATTATACGCATGTACATCCGTGAACATGCTCCACCGCATTTCCACGCAGAGTATGGAGAGTATGAAATTACAGTAGACATCGAAACGGGTGTTGTTAATGGCCGTTTTCCGCGAAGAGCTTTGAATGCAGTTTTGGATTGGTACGTTCTCCATCAAGCTGAGCTTATGGCTAATTGGGATGCAGCAATGAACAGAAAGCCCTTGTCGAAAATAGAACCCTTGGAGTAAGAATGTTTATACACGTTACACAAGCAAAATACTGTGGCGACTATAAAGTCTGGGTCTGCTTCAATGACGGTGCGGAAGGAGAAATTGACTTATCTTCTGAGTTATATGGGGAAATATTCGATCCGCTTAAAGATAAGGCGTTTTTTAGCTCTTTTAAAATAGAAGGGCACACTTTATCTTGGAGTAATGGGGCTGACTTCTCCCCTGAGTTTCTACGGGAGCAAGTCTCCTTATAAACCCGCGTAGGTTGGGTTAATGTAGCCAGCGTAGGGCGGAATAGCGTACCCGCGTATTCCGCCATTGCTTGAGAGGCGGTGACTTGTATACCCCCACCCCGGCCTCCAACCGGCGTGGGGGTTTTATTGTCCGCCGGTGGTAAAATCGGAACCGTCTTTAACCCCTCATTCGTATCAATTGAAGTGAGATGGGAGTAGAGTTTTTGCTGATTTTCTTTCATATTCATGGTGAGTTATGGCTTATGGTATTGCTTTTGATATGGATACCAATTGTTACAAAGACTACATTAGAAGCATGGCCGATGAATGTACGGATCAATCTGCTTTGGAGCGCCAAGCGAAAAATCGCCTTGCCAAAGTATATAAGGAAATTGAAGATGCCATGAGTTCAGCGGGATTCATTCGATTGCAGGGTAGCGTATATCGCTCGGAAAAAGACGAAATTGATGCTGTGTTTGATGCGATTGATGAACTGTCTAAAATTGAAGGTTTCAATGATTGTGTTCGTTCCGTGCATGGATTTCGTATGGAAGGATGGAGTGATCTTAAAAGGCGGCTACGTTAGTCAGCGTAGGGCGGAATAGCGTACCCGCGTATTCCGCCATTGCTTGAGAGGCGGTGACTTGTATACCCCCACCCCGGCCTCCAACCGGCGTGGGGGTTTTCATTGCCCGCCGGTGGTTGCGTCTGGCGGTTTGCCTGCCGGCGAAACCGCCAGACGCATTACGCACTCGTGGTTCGACAAGCTCACCACGATCGAAGTCCAGTACGAATGGCGACCTCTATCAGCAGTTGATACAATTAGCCATGAAAAAAGATAAGGCAATGGATACCTTGCTGGATCTCCATGGCTCAATCCTTGACCAGGAAGGCGGTTACTGGATCAAGCTGGAGGCTTGGCGAGTCGATGTGTCCGATCAAATTCCACATGGGATTCGATATTCATTGACACTGCACGAACCCTACGGAAAACGAATCCTCGGATATGACAACGCCCATGCAGTAAGACCGCCGAATACATTCAAGTATGCCGGGCGCATTCTGGCTTATGATCACAAGCACCGACATGTATCGGACAAGGGTATACCCTATGAATTCAAGGATGCTCAGCAGTTGATAAGTGACTTTTTTGCAGACGTGGATCGTGTTCTGTTTGAGGTAAAGAAATGATGAAAGTGATTGTAATTGGGGGTACTAAAGGACAGGCACTTTGTTTTGACTAAATCTTATCCATTTCGTATGATTCTCCCATCACAATCCGTTCAATAGGCCTCCCAATGACCCGTCCTCGTTCATCCCTCATCTCCGTAATCGATACCCCCTGGTATCACTTGGTATCACGCTGTGTTCGTCGTGCGTTTCTCTGTGGGGATGATGCCCACAGCGGGGTCAATTTTGACCATAGGCGACAGTGGATTCTGGATTGGATTCTGCGCCTGGCTACGGTGTTCTGCATAGACGTGGCGGCGTATGCGGTAATGAGCAACCATTACCACATCGTGATGCGAGTCGATGCGAAACGGGCCAAGGAACTGAGCGTGGAGGAGGTTTTGCAGCGGTGGACTCAGCTTTTTACCGGGCCTTTGCTGGTGCAAAAGTATCTGTCGCCGGATCGGGAG
>JBPCSC010000575.1:0-2287 GCA_051007495.1 Methylococcaceae bacterium
GTGCGTATGCCATTGGCCAAAGGCTGCTGTTGTGTGGCGGCACCTCGACACCATTCCACGAATTGCTGACACGGTGCGGCATGATGCTTTTCGCCTGGTTCAAAAAACCAGCCCGCCGGTAACCTGAGTATTTCCATGAAGCCTTGTTGCAGAAAAGAGGTCAAGACCAGTGCGTTGATATGGCGTTGGACGATAGGGGTGCTACGCATTTCCACCCGGGGCAAAGTGAGGCGGGTGGTAAACGGCCATAAGGGATTACGAAACACCGCCTCACCCTGGGGCGTGGCTTTGCAGAGGGTGAAACTGAAGGCGGCTGTTTCGCCACGCCGACCGGCCCGACCGGCCCGTTGCAGAAAATTGGCCGGATGCGGCGGTACATTGTTCATGGCCACACCGGTCAGGCCGCCAATATCCACCCCCATTTCCATCGTGGTGGAGCAACTCAAGAGATTGATTTTCCCGCTCTTGAAGTCGGCTTCTCGTTGAGTGAGTGCCGTGCCTTCGATTTGAGCGGAATGCTCGGCGATGCGGAAATAGGTGCTATAGCGGGCAATGCGATCGGATACATTGATCCAGGCTCCGATTTCCCGAAGTGATTGCACAGCCGCATCGTTTTCCATCCATTCATCAGCGGCTCCGGGGGCTGTGTCATTCCAGAAAGGGGAGGGTATGCGGGGCATGGGGTAGCGTTGGCAGCGTGCCAGATGATCAATACTTTGCTGTGGATCATCGGGCAAGGCCGGCAAATACGGGGTGATGCCTCGAAAGGTGGTCGGCAGTAAACGACGGGAGACCGGGCAAAACCAGGCTTCATGAACCGCAGTAATGTGCGCCTGTTCATTCAGATTAAGTCGAAAAACATTTCCTTCGTCCTGAGTCAGTATGGGGCGGATTCCCGCCCACACAGCAACCAGCAATTCTTCCAGTTCGTCACGGTTGTTCTCCAGGTTCAAACCAAAACCCAATGCCAAAAGTCGCACTAAGCGGTTACGAAATTGAGCAGAAGGCCAACTTCTCTGTATTTTAGAGGCGGTACGTCCATCTTCCGGCCTCAAAATAAACATCGTGCGACCAGAATAACCTAACCAGCGAGTAACCTCGTTCGAGGCCACAATCGCTGGCCCACTGGTTCTCAATACATAATCTATAGTCAGGCGTAACAGGGATTGCCACTGGTCTGCAGTTATGCCGCGTTGCTGCATTACGGGGGGAACCATTGAGTTCTCGAGCGCGGGGTATGTGAGTTGAAGCAAGCCCAGGTTTTCCAGCGAGGGTTGTTGCTTGGTTCTTACAAAAAACTCCCGCAGCAAACATAAATCCGGCAGTTGATTGTCGGGCAGTTGATTTTGAGTGGTCTGACGGAAACCGGGCACTAAAAAACGGGTGAACACATCGTTGGCCAGTAGCTCATTTCTGGCTTCCAACCAGGACAGGGAGGGAAGAGGAGGGTTTTGCAATCGGGCCAGTGCTTGCTCCTTTTCAGTCAGAACGGATCCAAGTGCCGGATTAGCAGCAACCACCGGTTGCAATGCAGCAACCTGGCCCTGAAGCTCGGCAATTTCTGCCGGATCAGCGGCAACATTCCGAGTCGAGATTCGGTGATACAAGAAGCTCCGCACATAATCCCGCTCTACGTTTTGCTGCAATTTGGCCGCAGAACGTGCTGTCCCTTGGCGGCTATCGGTAAAGGTAATCAAGCGTCGTCCATCCATAGGACGAATTTCATGATCTGCCGGAAAGGGCTTGACCTGCTCCAGCAAGGCCGGAATGGCCATACCCAAAAGGACTGGTGCGCCCACCCGTATGGATTTGAACAAAGTAAAGGCTTGCTCAGGACGTTGCCGCTCATTGCACACCGGGCAGCGTATGCCGTCATGGTCATTCTGGGAGAAGGCCCCATGCACCGGCACGCCTTCCTCACCAGCCCATGCCAACTCACCGGTGTCACGCAATCGCCCTAATAACTGAGCCTGACCCGCCGCCGTCAACAAACGGGGGTGGCCCGCAGGCACCGGGCCAGGTGCGGGGTTCGGTTCCTCATCCTGTTCCGCAGGCTCCAGATCCTGCTGAAACTCATCCTCCTCGTGCGTTTGCGTCCATGGGATTAGCCAATCCTGATTCTCCCTATGTTCCTCAATGGCTGCCAGGTATTCGGCCCCACATTCACCGCATTGTACTAGCTCAAATACCGGGTAATGGCAGTGGACACACGTCAGGTGGCGTTCCAGATAAACCGCGCCGAAAGGCCAGGCCGGATGATCCAGACGGGTGTCGGTGCGCCCCGCAC
>JBPCSC010000576.1:0-2834 GCA_051007495.1 Methylococcaceae bacterium
GTCGGGATGGCTATTGGCTGTATCGTGGTTATCAAGTTCGGCACAGTGTGTTCTTTTAACATTCTGGTTAAGGTCTCACGCAACTCCCCACGGGTAATGGGCTTGGTCAGAAAAAACCCGGCTTGCTGGGCACAGTCGGTCAGTGTCGTTAACATCAGCAGGCACAGCGGTTTTTTGACCCAGTATCGTTGGTCAATCCGGTTGATCACTTCAACACCCGTCATGCCCGGCATTTTGCAGTCGATTATGGCCAGATCATACGGTTTACCCTGAGTATCGGCCTCCGCAAGGTATTCGAGTGCTGCAACACCGGATTCAACGCAATCTACCGCGACACCCAGGTAGGTCAGCAACCGCCCCACAGCGACTCGGGTCAGGGGTTGGTCGTCCACCAGCAAGCCACGTACCGGCTTGGATAGCACCATGGAATGTCCTGAATATAGCAAATCGACACAGGTTTTCAGCGGTAATGTAAACCAGAATGTAGACCCTTTGCCGGGTGTACTCCACAAGCCGATCTGACCTCCCATCATCTGAATCAGGCGTCGACTCAAAGCCAGCCCTAGTCCGGTTCCGCCAAATTGCCGATTGATCGAATCATCAGCCTGTTCAAATGGCCGAAACAAGCGGGTTTGCGCCTCAGGGTCTATCCCTACACCCGTGTCGGTAACTTCAAACCGCACAGTACTTATCGAGGGATCTGTCCCTGGAATGGACGTAGCCCTCACCCGAACGAACCCCTGATGGGTAAATTTGACCGCATTCGAGAGCAGGTTAAGCAGTACCTGCCCAAGGCGCAGGGAATCACCGATATACTCGGTTGATACTTCTGGATTTATATCGCTGATGATTTCCAGACCCTTGGTATCTGCCCGCTCTACCACAAGGTTATACACAATGTTCAGGGTTTCATCGAGACTAAACCGGGCATGATCCACCGTAAACTTGCCGGCTTCAATTTTGGATATATCCTGGATGTCATTAATGATTTCCAGAAGGTGTTGAGCCGCCACGGATATGCGTTTGAGTTTGTCCCGATGACGCCATTCCGGTAAATCATTCTGTAGCAGATGGCTGTATCCGAGTATGGCATTAAGGGGAGTTCTTATTTCATGGCCTATATTGGCCAGAAAGGTATTTTTGGAGCGGTTGGCCGTCTCGGCACTGTTTTTGGCGATCAGCAGGGCTTCAGTCATTTCATGCTCCTGGGTAATATCCTCCACTACCCAGACACTGCCTTTTTCCGGGTTTGCCGCATCCAGCAGACGACCACTAACCCGGCAAAATAATGCAGCACCGTCCTTGCGTATTTGAGGCATATCAAAGCGCACGGTTTCTCCCAGTCCTATCAGATCATAATAAGGTTGGGCGGCCTGGAAACTCTCGGTATCAGGGTGGAATATACCCACCGGTTGACCCATCATTTCCTCTGGGTTATATCCGTAAATTTCACCCAGTCGCTGATTACAGCGTACAATCAGCCAGTCTTTGAGCCAATAGATACCGGAAAACACCGATTCAAATATGGCACGTTGTTCGGCAGCGGTATCCATTAGTTCGGCAGTGCGTGCCGCCACCCTCAACTCAAGTTCAGCATTAAGGCTCAGTAATCGTTGCTCTATCTGCTGGCGTTCGGTGATATCAATGAACGATACAAGCCCTCTGCGATAATCTTTCTCATGACCGGGCAATATAGCCAGATGCGCGAGTGTCCAGATGGTCTGTCCCGATGCGGTCATCAAGGGCATTTCTTCCCTAACCTGAACACAATCGTTGAGCAGGCTGTTTAATTGCCTGACTAATACAGGAAAGGATTCCGGCAAGTAATGGCAGGATAGCGATTCAGGTATTTCCCTGTCCGTTGACACCCCCAGCAGTTTTTGCGCGTCCTTGTTCATGTGGGTAATGCGTACCAAAGCCGCAAGATTGCCGAGTTTATCGGCATCCTCTGCCAGATAGGACGGTATATCCTGTATCCCTCTGGTCTTTAGTTCTTTCATTACCTGCATCGCCACCGAATAATCTTGCTCCATCAAGGCGATTGGAGAATGCTCAAACAAGGCTTTGTATATGGATTCACTGGCCAGCAAGGATTCCTCCGCCTCATGGCGGCGGGTTATGTCTTCAAATACCCATATAAAATATCCGGCAGAACCATCCTCATTTAGAAACAGGGAAATGGTAATATGAAACCACAATAGTGTTTGCGCTGATCTTAAATAGGGTTTGTCCAGTTCCAGTCTGTCCAGTTTGCCTTCCAGCAGCACACGCAGATGATCCGACTGATCGGTGCGACCGTCGGCAAGATGCAAGGATTTGAAGGTAACACCAATCAGGTCGTCTGCGGTTTTACCCAGCAGTTCACACAGTTTGGCGTTGGTTTTGAGGATTCTGCACTCTGCATCGGTATACGCCAGGCCAACGGCAACCTGTTCAAACGTACCCCGAAAGTGTTCATGGGCCTGAAGCCAAACCTGTTGCTGCCCCCCTTTTCTACGTGCCCGGCCCTGTACGATCCTGGTAATCATCAGTATGGACACGACCATCAGCAGGCTGATGCCGCCTGATTTTATTGCCAGATCATGAATGACAGCATCCGACCTCGCCCGGTCTTCACTGACCCTGAGTGTCCAGGGTGTGCCGGGCACGGCGCGTAGGCGGATCAAGGAATGTTTGGTTACGGGATGGTCAGAACCAGTCGATTCATCAATTCCACCCCGCAACAATTCGATTTCGCCAATATTGTGTGGTAATGGCCATAGCCCTGACAGGGTGGCCAGATAAGCTTTGGGGTTGACGGTCAGGATCAGTATCGCTGCCGGTGTGTCCGAGGC
>JBPCSC010000577.1:0-5718 GCA_051007495.1 Methylococcaceae bacterium
CCCTTAACCCCGGTCACTGATGTAAGCCCGACCGGTGTAGGTGCATTCCTCACCCAGTCATTCAATCCGGCCCGTAGCCTGCTCGGCAAAACCCAGTTGGCCGATCTCAAGGCCGATCTCAAAGCCGCCCAAACGGCTAATATCACCTGGAAATTTGTCATGATTCCAGAGCCAATCCAAAACCTGGGTGTAGTGGGTGGCGAAGACCGTTACGAGGGATTTGCCGCAGAACGTACCGATTTACTCAAGTTCATCACCACCGAAGGCATCAAGAATGTCGTATTCGTGACTGCCGATATTCACGGCACGGTGGTCAACAACCTGACCTACGAAGAAGCCCCCTTAGGACCTAAAACCCCCACAGGCGCGTTTGAAATCTCCACAGGTCCCATCGCGTTTGATAAGCCGTTCGGGCCTACGGTTGCCGACCTGGCCGCCGGCCTGGGTTTGTTGTAGGCGGAACAAAAAGCCTTTTACGACTGCCTGCCGGTTAAAAACGACAGCGATGATCTGCCCAATGACAAAGATGATTTCATCAAGCAACTGGTCAACGGGTTGATTACTCAAATAGGTTACGACCCGATCGGCCTGGCCGGTTCTGACATTGATGCCCGCTTGCTGCAAGGCGATTATATGGCTACCCACAGTTACGGTTGGTCACAGTTTGAAATTGATGCAGCCAGCGGCAAGCTACGCATCACCACTTACGGCGTTCCTCACTACAACGCCGGCGAACTCAAAACGGCTACAAAATCGATACTGTCTGAAAAAGTAAAAATTGTCAGCCAGTTTGAAGTAACCCCCAAATAAGCCCTGCTCTGCCTACACCCGGCCGCCATTCCGCCAGGGACGGCAGAATGGCGGCCGTTTTTTCGCCCCCCCCCACCGCAATCGGAACACTGAACGCCCGGCATCCGCCAAGCCCGTCCCGCAGCGATAGAATTCCGTTACAATGCCCAGTTTTTTTCCACGCCGCTTGCACAAGGAAAGGCACGCATACTCAAGCACCACCTCAAAATTTGCGAAATGCTTCATCAAACCCTCGGCAGCCAAGAACTAAAAGACAACACCAAGCCACTTCCTGAAACCCAATCCTCAGCCGAACCCAGCACCCCTACCCTGCGGCGTCTGAGCAGTGTGCTGATCGGTACCGGGATACTCTTCTCCATGGCCAACTGGTTGATTCTGAATCAAATGCCACCCGGTGGACCCATCCTGATTACACTCGGCCTGGTGGCACGCTGGCTGGTTCACATTAACCAGCCAAGGTGGTCGGCCAGGCTTGTGTGTGGAAGCATTGCGGCCGCCAGTCTGGCCTCCAGTTACAGCATTCAGGGCTTGTTTAGTGTTGCCTGGGTGGGTGTGCCTTTGGCCATCATGGCTTCTGGATGGTTGTTGGGCCGACGGTCGGCCCTGATTTTGACTGTAATCGGGGTGGCAGCGGTCATCGTGATGTACGGGTTACATGAACTGGGATATTCCTCTCAAATCGTCCAGCCCAATCAGGTCAGAGCCTTGGTCATCATCGTGACCATGGCCGTGTCATTCGTATTTGCCCAGGTGATAGCCGACAGTTATCGTCGTCAATGGAACGCACTGAGTGAATCCAAAGCCTTGTTGTCTTCATTATTCGATAGCACCGACAACCTGGTCTGGTCAGTTGATCCGGTACATTTTGGCATTATGGATTTTAATGCGGCTGCAAAAAATTATTTCACGGAAGAACTCGGCATAGTGCTTAAAAAGGGGTTACAACCCAGGGATATACTGGCCAGGGAGGATCTGATCGCCTCATGGATGGATCTTTATCGCTATACTGTGCAGTTTGGTTCTGCCCATATACACCAACTGCATTTAGGTGATCTGGACCGGTTTGAAGTCAGGCTTAATGTCATGCAGCATAACGGAGTTGTATTTGGTATTTCGGTATTTGCACACAATCTTATGGAGGAACTCAGGGCTGAGGAAAAACTGGAAGAAGAATATGAATTTCAAAACAATCTGATTGATTCCATACCCGGTATACTGATGTTGATGGATGAACAGGGCCGGTTAATCCGCTGGAATCGTAACCTTCAAAACTTTCTGGGGCATAACAACCAGCAGATGTCCAAACTGTATCCCATAGATGATGTATTCGTGGCGGCCGACCGTAAAACCATGATGCAGGCCCTGCGCCAAACCATAAACAACGGAACGGCCAAAATTGAAGCCTCCATACACAACGGCACCGATCAACATACACCGTATCTGCTGAATGCCTTTCCGGTTCGCTGGAGTAAACGGTCGTCGATATTAATCATCGGTGTGGAATTAACCGAACGCAAACGCCTGGAGCATAGCTGGCAAGCGGCGCGAGACACCGCAGAACAGGCCCTGGCCGTGCGCAAACGCTTTCTGGCCCATATGTCCCACGAATTGCGTACCCCCATGAACGCCATACTGGGCCTGAGTCAATTTGCCAGGGACGAGAATAGTCTCGCTGTCTTGCAAAACTATCTGGAAAAAATAAATTTCTCAGCCGGCAAACTACTGACCATCATCAACGACATACTCGATTTTTCAAAAATAGAAGCCGACGGAATAATTATCAAGAGCATACCGTTCAGGCTGCGGGAATTGATTGACGACGTACTGAGTGTTTCCGAACTCAAGGCGGAAAGCAAAAACCTGACCCTGTCTTGTGACATACAACAGGAAATACCCGATTATATTCTGGGTGATCCTGACCGATTCCGCCAGGTACTGATCAATCTGGTGGATAATGCCATCAAGTTTACGGTTAAAGGGAGCGTCACGCTGGGTCTGATTCATGAATCCCGTGATGGGTCGGACATTATCCTGGATTGTTCCATACAGGATACCGGCATAGGTATCTCGGCCGAGAATCTCAACAAACTGTTCCAACCCTTTTCCCAGGTGGATGATGCCACTACACGCCAATATGGTGGAACCGGTCTGGGCTTGGTGATCTGCTCGGATTTGGTCAAGCGCATGGGAGGCACAGGCATAGACGTAGACAGCCAAGCAGGAGTAGGTACCCGTTTTAATTTCCGACTGCCGTTCAAGCGCATAGTGTTGGATCATGCACAGGAGGCAGAAACCCCTGCGGCACAACCCGCCAATACTCTGCGCCTGGATGGTTTCAGGATATTGATCGTCGAAGACAATGCCATCAATCAACTGGTCGCCAAATCCATGATTGAGCGATTGGGAGGAATAAGCACCATGACTGAAAACGGCCAGCAGGCGATAGACCGGTTAAACCTTGGTGTCACTGATTTCGATGCTGTACTCATGGATATACAAATGCCGGTCATGGACGGGCATGAAGCCACCCGCATCATTCGTCATGAGTTAAAACTGACTCACCTGCCCATTATCGCCGTGACGGCACACGCCATGGAAAATGACCTGCAACAGTTTATTGCCGAGGGTATGGATGCCTGCGTAACCAAACCCATAGACAGTGTTGCTCTGGTCGCCACACTGCATCGTCTGGTCAAAACCGATAACGTACCAAAGTTTCACACGCCCGAAGCCGTACAAGCCACCCCACAATCAATCCCCAGAAACTGGCTGGATTTATCTTTGGCACTGAGCAAACTGGAAGGCGATACAGATTTGTATCGTGAACTGGTTGAGATGTTTTTGCAGGATAACTCCGCCGATACCACCCGGATCAGGGAATGTCTGGCCGCCGCCAACTACCCGGAAGCCCATCGTATAGCCCACACCTTAAAAGGCTTGGCAGGCACTTTGGGCCTGGTTACCCTGAGAGATTCCGCCGAGGCTTTGGATCTCGCCTTCAAAAGAGATCAGTACCCTCAACTGGAAACCCTGACGGCACAGGTGGAAGGCGAACTCAATTGCGCTCTGGCAGGGCTTAAACACTGGCTGACCGAAACTTGATCGGCCTGATATGAACCTGTTTTTTACCACCCACCATTGAGGGTTTACCTATTATGAATCTGACCTCCTACGACTGGGATATTCCTGCCATTGTTTCCGAGCTGCGTGACCTTAGGGTTCGTTCTTTGGAAAATCGTCAACGCGAAGCCCGCCCGCCCCGTTTGCCTTCTCGAAAAATGCTGGCTGAAATCATGGAAGGCCTGGCAGCGGCAGTATTTCCCAACCGACTGGGAGCAGGGGATTTACTGCCTGAAGGCGTGGATTATTTTGTCGGTCATACCTTGGACACTCACCTTAGGTTATTACATACATGCGTCCGTCGGGAATTGCGTTTTCAGGCAGAGCAAGCCGGGCTTGAACCGGGTGATTGCGAGGCTCAAGCCCACGACTTAACCCGCCGCTTCGCCCACACCCTGCCCAAAGTGCGTGCCTTGCTCGAAACCGATCTGGAAGCCGCGTACCGGGGCGACCCGGCCGCTGGCAGTGTGGATGAGGTGCTGGTGTGTTATCCCGGCATTCTGGCCATGATCTGTCACCGTATGGCGCATGAGTTACACGGGCTAGGCGTGCCTCTGGTGGCCCGGATGATCGCCGAAATCGCCCATTCTGCCACCGGCATAGACATACACCCCGGTGCCCGCATAGGAGCCAGTTTTTTCATCGACCACGGCACGGGCGTAGTCATTGGTGAAACCACCGTCATTGGCGAACGGGTACGGCTTTATCAGGCCGTCACGCTGGGTGCCAAACGCTTTCCGGTAGACGAAAACGGCACCTTACTGAAAGGCCATGCACGGCATCCTGTCGTTGAAGATGACGTCGTTATTTATGCCGGAGCCACCTTGCTGGGGCGTATCACGATAGGTCAGGGATCCGTCATAGGCGGCAATGTCTGGTTGACCCGCAGCATCCCGCCAAACAGCCATATCTCACAAGCCAGATTAAGAAACGACGATCAAGACACGCAAAGTGTTGATTAAGCCCCGGGCCGTAACGCAGATCCGCTCAACGCTTAATCGCTATCTCGTCATGATCTGACGGATACACCCGTCATGATAGGCGGGTGTTCAATCATCGGAGTAGGTAGCAATGTCCAGTTTCGAGGGTGTTTTGAAGTGTTTGCCGTATGTCGATTCCAAAGATCATGGCAAAGGGATGGCGGCCGGATGTACCGCTGAAGTGACTATGAAATGGGTTAAGCGAGGATTTTATCGAGATGAACGCGGGGAGAAGGTCAACCTGAGCGATGCCGTCCGGGCCGCCAAATCAGCCCGAATAGATATTGCCTCGAATACCCACCTGCCCGTTCCACGGCAGCTTGAGTTTCCGGTCACCCGCCTGCAGGTCAGCAATGAGACCGCCCAGGACAGTGCCTGGCGACTGCTCGAATACGGGCTAGACCCACTGATCATCCGTTGGATTGACGGCAAACCTACAGGCAATGATGACCTGCTGCACCGGTCATCCGCCTTGCATGCCGTGTTGGTGGATCATCCGCTGTATGCCGCCCACAGCCAGAACGATGCCGCGTCCGCCACTGGGGATTGGGCTGTTCTGTCGCCGAAAATCCCGGTGTTCCGTACCTCAACCGGGGCCTTTCTGAAAGAGCCATGGTGCTTGAACGTACTGACCAGCCCCTCGCCATGTTCTGCGCCACACCCACAACAAAGTCTGCACCGGCTACTGGCCATCGCCCAAGCGTATGGGTACACCACGCTGATTTGGGATGCCAGCACCCAGGCGGCGGCGCAATCCGCTGAGCGTTTGCGTACGGCAGGGCTGTTCAGACAGGCGTTGAAGTCAGGC
>JBPCSC010000578.1:0-1170 GCA_051007495.1 Methylococcaceae bacterium
CTTCGAAAAAGGTATTGTTCATGAGTATCTGCTTTTGAATAAGATCCTTGCTGGAAAAGGGGAGATACACATTGAACAGGCGATCCGCATACATGAACTGACAGATTTTATCCGGCCCTAATGCCCAATATCTGTGGTACGTGGTGAGGGCCGTCATTTGCTGAAGAATCTGTTGCAGCAAGGCTTCGGTAGGGTTGTCCTGTTGGGTTTTATTCGGATTTTTCATAAATTATTTAATACCTGGTGGGGGTTATTTGAAGGGATTGTACAACATGTTGGGGATAATATTTTTCTGCCTTTGCCATTCATTGAGGACATAAGTGCCCGGGGCTAGTCCTGGATTTTTGGGTGTATTGGTATAAAACCGGTTGATGTTTTCAGGCGCGACATAACTGCCGTCTCCACCCATATCTTCCAGTTTATACCCATAATGCCTGAGTACAGTGGGAATGGTCACTTCATAATGACCACCCCAGCCCTGAGTATAGGCTTCGTGCAGGCGGGTAATGGCTTTCTGCGAGATACGGAAGAATGATAGTAGGGCCCGGGTGCGATCCGATTCTGGCACGGGAATCGGACTCCGCAAACTGTTCCAGTTTGCCCATTGAGGCCGGATCGCGTAATCATAAAGGGTTGTGGTCAGCAGGTCGCTGTCGTTGAGTTGAAAATGTTTGAAGAAGTCCTGCCAGTTTCCGGTGAATCGCACATCGTATTCTATAACCCAGTAATAATCGTAATGGGGTTGCTGCCGGAAGAATGCCATCAAGGGTAAATCAATATTCTTGGGCCAGAAAGTACCCGGATGATGTTGGTGCTTGATGGGGTAATTCAATAACCGGGTGATGTCTTCGCAGTTAATGCGCCACGCCCCGGGTATGTTGTCCACATCCACCAGGCCTTGCGTTTGATCGAATACAGGAATGATATCGAGATGAGCGCAATCGGCCCGCAGTTTTTTCAGTGAAGCCATGGCTTTGGGGCGCGTATGATGGCTAAGAAACAGCAGACATTCCTTGCGGGGTTTAATCGTGGACATCAGAGTAGTTTTATGTGAGGTTCAAGAGGGTGTTTTTTATATTGTGGATTATACCAACACACATTAAAACCGTCGCCCGTATGGGTGGTTTCAGTTTCTGTCAAAGTAAAAACGCCAGATTATTCGTACACATA
>JBPCSC010000579.1:0-1082 GCA_051007495.1 Methylococcaceae bacterium
GGTTAGCGATGATGATGTGCGGGAATTTATCCAGACATTGCCCTATTTTCAAACCGAGGGAAAATTTGACAAGGAAAAGTATCGCATCATGTTATCAAGCCAGGGTATGAGTCCGGAATCATTCATCCCACAGGTGCACAAGGCATTGATACTGGAACAGTTTCAGAGAGGGGTGATGGATAGTGCCTTTGTTACGCACCGGGAAACCACGGCCCTATTGCGAATTCGCAATCTTGAAAGGGAGGTAGAATATCTGACCATGGTTCCGGCCAAAGCCAGCACGCAATATCAAGACGCTGATCTTGAGGCATATCTCAAAGCGCACCCTGGCGATTTTCAGATACCAGAAGAAGTATCCATAGAATATGTCGCAGTAAGTCTTACGGAAATAGCCAAAGGCATATCAGTCTCCGATGATGAATTGCACAAGTTATACGATGAACAAAAGGCCTTGTACACGACCGACGAACGTCGTCGCGTAAGCCATATTCTGATACCCGTCGAGAGTGATAGTCCTGAGCAGGATAAAACAGCTTTGGCAAAGGTGCAGGCAATAAGGGATAAACTCTCCAGGGGGGAAGATTTTGCGAAACAGGCAAGAGAAAACTCGGGGGATCCTTTATCCGCTCAAAAAGGCGGTGATCTGGGTATTATCACTCCTGGTTCCATGGATACAAAGTTTTCAGATGTAGCCTTCGGCCTGGCTTTGGGTGTAGTGTCCGAACCCGTACGTACGAGTTTTGGTTATCACCTTATAAAGGTTATTAATATTGAGGCAAAACAGATACAGCCATTCGAGGCAGTAAAAGCTGAATTGACAAATAATTATCAGCGCAACGCTGCCGAGAACGCGTTTTATGAACAGGGACAAAAACTTACGCAACTGGGATTTGAACATCCAGACAGTCTGGATCAGGCGGCCAGGATATTGAAGCTCAAAATTCAGGAAACGCAAGCCTTTACACGGGAATCTGGCAAAGGAGTAGCAGAACACGAGGAAATCAGAAAAGCTTCATTCAGCGAAGATGTTTTGAATGGCCGTAACAGGGAACCAGTAGAACTAGATAACGAACTGGCTGTGG